>SKHS01000066.1 GCA_007116835.1 Halomonas sp. | reverse complement strand
TCATTAGCCGTGGCATTTCTCAGTCAGACCCACGTCAACTTATCTTAGGCGCCATTGCCGTCAGTCTTCTGGCAATCATTGTTGATTACGCGCTGCTATACCTCCAAAAGCGATTGACGCCCAAGGGTATGGAACAGGTGCCTGCCTGTAACTGATGTAGCCCTTCAGCCCTCATTTAACAAAAAAGGATACCAGCATGATTCGACTGGATAATCTAACGAAGGTTTTCGATACACCAAAAGGCGCGGTGGTTGCTGCTGATCATATTAATATGGAAGTGCCTACCGGTGAGATATGCATTTTGCTGGGACCTTCCGGATGCGGCAAAACTACCACGTTGAAGATGATTAATCGCATCGTGCGCCCTACCTCTGGCAAGGTTTTTATCGATGATGAAGACACGTCTTCGCTGGATACGCAGACATTACGACGCAATATTGGCTATGTCATTCAACAGATAGGCTTGTTCCCCAATATGACTATCGAGGAAAACATTACGATAGTGCCTAAGCTGCTTGGTTGGGATAAAGCCAAATATAAGGAAAGGGCTAGAGAGCTGATGCGCATGATTGCGCTAGAGCCTGATGCCTTTCTCAAACGTTACCCTAGCGAGCTGTCGGGTGGCCAGCAGCAGCGAATCGGTGTCGCTCGGGCTTTAGCCGCAGATCCCCCTGTCATGTTAATGGATGAGCCCTTCGGAGCTATCGACCCCATTAATCGCGCAGTGATTCAAGATGAGTTCTTGAAGATGCAGCAAGAACTCAAGAAAACCATCATGTTTGTTAGTCACGATATTGATGAGGCCATCAAGATGGGAGACCGCATTGCGATCTTCCGTGACGGCCATTTAGTGCAATATGCCACCCCTGATACCTTGTTAGCCGCGCCGAAAGATAGCTTTGTTGAATCATTTCTTGGCGAAGACCGCGCTCTTAAGCGGCTTAATTTAATCAATGTTCGGGAAGTTGTAAGCACTAATTTCGAAACGGTTTCGCCCCGCGATAGTCTGGAAAGTGCGCTGCAAACGCTCGATAAGTGCGGCTACCAACATGCTATTGTGATGGTCAACGAAGAGCGTCAGCCGGTTGGTATTATCCCGCGCGCAGTGGCTCAAGTGAGTAAAGGCAGTTGTCATGACTATGCCCAAAAGGTGCCGGCTGTTGTGAATGTTAATGACGATCTGCGTAAAGCGGTATCTTTGATGCTTGCGCATGATATCACTTGGCTGCCTTGTGTTGATGATGAAGGCCGCTTGTGTGGTCATATCACGCAGCGTGCAATGACCCACCATCTTGGCGCGCGTTTCCGTACCCAGCAAGCCACTGTAGAACTTGCCGATCCGATGGCAGAGGAGTGAGCTAATGCCCATTCAAAGTCTTAAAGGGGTGTTCCGCGTACTGCTCCTGGTGGCCATCTTTGTAGCCGGAGCTTGGAGCTATGCGACAGGCGTTATTGAAGAGTTTATATTCTATTTGCCAGATATTCAGTTCCTCACCATGGAGCACTTGTGGCTTACAGCCATTTCTGGGTCACTGGCAATCCTCGTCGCGATTCCGTTAGGTATTCTGCTTTCTCGCCCGAGTATGGCGCGCTGGGCAGAATCTGGCATGCAGGTGCTCAATATTGGTACAACGATACCAACGTTAGCTGTACTTGCGTTATCAATGAGCCTTCTCGGTATCGGTGTTGTGCCTGCGGTATTTGCACTGTTTGTTGCCACGCTGTTGCCCATTACACGAAATACCTATACGGGACTCAAAGGTGTATCTCCAGCGCTAAAAGAGGCCGCGTCAGGTATCGGTATGTCGCCAGCACAGCGGTTAATCCGCGTTGAGTTGCCTAATTCACTGTATGTCATTTTTGCTGGCATCCGGACAGCGCTGGCTATCAATGTAGGCACTGTGCCGCTAGCATTCTTGATTGGTGCTGGTGGGCTGGGTGAGTTGATTTTTACCGGCATCGATCTTTACAACCCTTTGATGATGTTGGCAGGCGCTATTCCAACCGCCATGCTTGCCATTATGGTTGATGCCTTGATTGCCTGTATTGCCTTTTTAGTTGTACCCCGCGGGGTTAATCCCGCCCGTCGAGCTGCGCACGCGTAGCAGCTGCGCAATAATAATTGATATAGGAAGCTCTATAATGATTAAACCTATCTTATCGGTATTAAGTAGTATCGCGCTCATTGGTGTCAGCTCTGCTTACGCTGCCAATATTACTGTTGGAGGGAAGAACTTCACTGAGCAGCAAATTCTAGCGAGCATGACCAGCCAGTATTTAGAAGGGTTAGGCTATGATGTAAATACTCGGGCTGGCATGGGGTCTGCGGTACTTCGGCAAGCACAAGAGAATGGCCAAATAGATGTATATTGGGAGTACACGGGTACTTCTCTGATTAACTACAATAACATCTCTGAACGTCTTAGTGTTGAAGAAACGTATGAACGCGTCAAAGAGCTTGATGCCGAAAAAGGTCTAGTATGGTTAGAGCCATCTTCTGCAAACAATACTTATGCACTGGCCATGCGAGAAGATGATGCATCAGAACGCGGTATTGCGACTCTGTCTGAGTTGGCAAGTGCAATTAATGATGGTGAATCGCTTTCATTTGGGCTAAACGCTGAATTCTATGCGCGGGATGATGGTTGGCGCCCGCTGATGGAGGCCTATGACTTTAATGTTGGTCGCCGTGATATCAGTCGTATGGATTCAGGGCTTGTGTATCAGGCACTTCGTGATGGGCAGATCGATGTAGGCTTGGTGTTCGCAACTGATGGGCGTATTCCTGCGTTTGGGTTTTATGTGCTTGAAGATGATAAAGACTATTTCCCAG
>SKHS01000165.1 GCA_007116835.1 Halomonas sp. | reverse complement strand
CCGGGTATGCATCGCCATAATTTCTATACAAAACCTATACGAAAAGTTAACAAGCGACTAAACTGTATTCGTCTATGATTAAATAGTTAACAAAAGTTTCAAACCAACCGACGACAGCTCAAAAGATCGGCAAGCTGATAACTAGGCGCACTGCTAAAGGGGGATTTCATGGGTCACTGCGCATGGGTAGAGGGTAGATGTAAACGCTGCGAGGGGGACCTTCCTTTTGATTTTACGATGGCCTTCCAACCCATTGTGGATGTTTCACAGGCGCGCGTGGTGACTCATGAAGCGCTTGTACGGGGTATTAATGGTGAATCGGCTTGGAGCGTCATTTCCCAGGTAACTGATGATTTACTGTATCGTTTTGACCAAGCCTGCCGAGTAAAAGCGATTGAGATGGCAAGCGCACTGGATATGCAAACGGATCTATCGATCAACTTTTTACCCAATGCTGTCTACGAACCAGAAGCCTGTATTCAAGCAACGCTTGAGGTCTCCCAGCGGGTTGGATGGCCAATGGATCGACTCATTTTTGAAATTACCGAAACCGAGCGCGTACGTGATCGCCAGCATCTGCGCAACATCATCGAGGCGTACCGCGAAATGGGCTTTAAAACAGCCCTGGATGACTTCGGTAACGGCTATGCCAATCTCGACTTATTAACTGACCTAACACCCGACAAACTCAAAATCGACCGTGAGCTGGTGATGAACTGTGATCACGACACGCGTCGCCAAGCGCTGCTTCGCTCCGTTGTGTTGCTCGCCAAAGAATTAAACATGACGCTGATTGCGGAAGGGGTAGAAACCCGCGCTGAAGCACTCTGGTTGGCACGCGCAGGTATTTCGCGCCAACAGGGTTTTTTCTATGCAAAGCCAGTCATTAATCAACTCAGCGCCAACCTAGAGCCATTGCTAGAAGAGCTGCGCTTGGAAATGCAACAGAGTATGGAGCACTGAATGACAGATTTTAGTGCTGACTACCTGTATCAGCTTGTTAACCGATCAAAACGCAATACTGAAAATGTCATTAAGACAGCACCGCTGGGGATTTGCATCACTGACCCCAACGGGCGCTTTGAGATGGTCAATCCAGCTTATTGCCAATTTTACGGTTACCGCGAAGATGAACTATTGGGCCAGCACTTCTCGTTAGTCGTTCCTAAAGCGTATCAAGCACGCATGACACGGCTGCATGACGAATTTATGCGCGGCGAAGAGCCCCATGAACTGCGCCAGGAGTGGGAAGTTCGCTGTAAAAACGGCGAAAAACGCACCATTATTGCTGAAGCGGCACGCATAGAGGGCGATGATAGCAAACCGCGTAAAGTAACGTTTATCGTTGATATTACCCAACGCAAGCAGCTGGAAGAGCGCTTAAAACAGGTCAACGAACGTTTGGCATATATGGCCCACCATGATGAGCTCACGGGCCTAATCAATCGTCGGCAAGGGCTAAAACGCTTGGAAGAGGAACTTGAACGCTGCAAGCGCTATGGTGGGAAGCTAAGCATCGCTATGTTTGACCTGGATAATTTTAAAACAGTTAATGACACCTACGGTCACAGTACCGGCGACAGCGTTCTCAAAGAGGTCACCGCTGTTGTTAATGAACACCTTCGCGCTACTGATTATCAGATTCGTTTAGGAGGCGAAGAGTTTCTGGTCATTATGCCTGGCATCGACGCCGACGCAGCCTATATAGCGATTGATCGTGTTCGTCGCTATGTGGCTGAAACAGCCTGCACCAATCAGCAGCTCAACGTAACACTATCCGCTGGTATTGCATGTTACGTTGAAGCCTCGAGTACCCGTATGCTTGATCGAGCTGATAAGGCTATGTATCAAGCGAAACAAGCTGGGCGCAATCGCGTTGTTATTGCATCCTCTTCGGTGTAATGAACGCCATTGCGCACTATGCTATAGCAATATCCAACACCCAAAGGAGTTGAGCCATGAGCAATGCCGAGCTAAACGAACTAAAGCAGAAGTACGTTGCGGCGGGCGCTGCCAGCCCTGCTACCGCTTTTGCGGATCGTGCTGAAAATGCTGAGATCTGGGACGCCGACGGCAACCGCTTTATCGACTTCGCAGGCGGCATCGGCGTTTTGAACGTAGGGCATCGTCACCCAAAAGTCGTTGCTGCTGTGAAAGCCCAGCTGGATAAGGTCATGCACACCTGCCAGACCGTCATGCCTTATGAAGGTTATGTGAAGGTTGCTGAAAAACTTAGCCATATTGTACCGGTACGCGGCCACGCAAAAGTCATGCTGGCTAACTCCGGCGCAGAAGCGCTAGAAAATGCGGTTAAAATTGCCCGCGCGGCCACCGGCCGTTCTAACGTCATTTGTTTCGATGGTGGTTATCACGGACGGACGTTCTACACCATGGCCATGAACGGCAAAGTCGCACCGTATCAAACCGATTTCGGCCCGATGCCTGGCACGGTATTCCGCGCCCCTTACCCGGTGCCCTACCACGGTGTCAGCGAAGACGAAGCCATTCGTGGTCTAAAAATGACCCTGAAAACTGACGCCAACCCAAAAGATACCGCCGCTATTATTTTAGAGCCCGTGCTAGGCGAAGGCGGCTTCTATCCCGCGCCCAAGAGCTTCCTTGAGAAAATCCGCGCAATTTGCGATGAGCATGGCATGCTAATGATCATCGACGAAGTGCAGTCTGGCTTTGGCCGTACCGGTAAAATGTTCGCCATTGAGCACAGCGGCGTTGAACCGGACATGATGACCATGGCGAAGAGCATGGCTGACGGCATGCCCATTTCTGCGATTGTTGGCACCGATAAGGTCATGGACGCCTCAGGCCCTAACTCCCTCGGCGGCACCTATACCGGCAGCCCCACGGCCTGTGCCGCAGCGCTGGCCGTGATGGAAGTATTCGAAGAGGAGAATATTCTTGAAAAAAGCCAAGCGCTGGGTGAAAAGCTAGCGGCGCGTTTTAACGAGTGGCAAACCAAGTTCGATTGCATTGACCATGTGCGCAACATAGGCGCTATGGCGGCATTCGAGCTGGTCTCAAATAAAACCGATCGCACGCCCAATGCTGAGCTTGCTGCGGCGCTGTGTAAAAAAGCCCGTGAGGAAGGGTTGATCTTGCTCTCTTGCGGCATGTACGGCAATACGATTCGCTTCTTAATGCCGGTCACGATTGAAGATAGCGTTCTCAACGAAGGGCTGGATATTATCGAATCCTGCCTGGAATCGCTGGTTTAAGGGGCTCTGATTCAAAAGGCCTATAACAGCTCGTAGCGGGGGTCTTTTGCCATGGATGGCAAAAGTAGCGCCCAGGGATGGGTTTACAGCGCCCCCGCCTAGAGCTGTTTCGGCCATGCCAGCTCTCTACTTACCGAGGGCGTCGATCGCCTTCCAGGAAATTAGCGGTAAAAACCGCTTTTCCATGAGTCTCAAACGACCACTTCATCACATCGCTTAAAGCGGCCATCACCGCATCGAATTCTCCAAATACCTGGGTACTCATTCGATTAGGGTGTACTTCTAACCCGGTGGCTTCCAACCGTTTTACCACCTCTTTCACCACTGGCTTAAAATCATCGGCCAGCGGGTAATAGCTTAGCTGTACGGAAAGATACATTCTGCCTCCTTATGCGCTTTATGCGCGCTTACTGGCTCCCTGTGAAAAACGCTGCCACGCCGCTAATATGGCCGCCCGCGTTTCATCCGGATGTTCCATAGGGAACATATGGGTACCAGGAACCTCGCTGATTGCTAACCCACGACGCTGAAGCCGCTTAACCCGTGTGGGGGTGAGTAAGTGCGACTCTTGCCCTGCCACTAGCTGGATCGGCACACCGACTCGACGTGGCAACCCAGAAAGGTGATCCGGCAGATGGCGAAAAATCTCCACCTCAATACGCGGGTCAAAGGTTAGCTCAGCGCTACCATCGTCTAGCAAGCGCGTGCCTGCTTCAATGTAGTCGTTCAACGCCTCTGGGGTAAAGCGGCGAAATAATCCACGGCGGCGTAGCGAGTTAGCCATGGCTTCTCGGCTAGGCCACACGCTGCGCCGCCCCTGGGTTTTGCCAGCGGGCGTGATGCGGTCCATAAAACCGAATCGTTTCGCCGCTTTCATCACCCAGGCATCCGGCCCCAGCATCAACGGCGGGTCAAGCATAATCACACCACAAAAGCGTTCTGGCTGTTTATCTGCCGCCATCGCCATCAGCGTGCCGCCTAACGAGTGACCAACGCCCAATAGCGGCGCGTCTGTTTCAGGTAAATAACTCAGCAGTTCATCAACTAAATTGCCCCAGTTATGGTTTACCGGATAATCCGGGTGATGACCCAATCGATCCAGCGGATGAAGGTCAAACGACTCTGCCAGCGGTTCCAGCAGCGTGCGATAGCTTAAGCCAGGAAAGCCATTCGCATGGGCGAACACTAAACGAGGGCGTTGGGTGGCGTAGGCAGACATGGTTCGCTCGCAGGGTAAGAAGACAGGAAAGCAGCGTGGCAACAGCATCCACGCTAACTAGCTAGCAAGTAGACAAAACTATCATACGTCTGTTTTAACTCGCCTTTAAATGAGCGTCAATCGACATAAGTATTAACAGGCTAATTAAAACAGTGAGAGTTGCTGAGCGGTAACTTCTTCTGCCAAGCGATAGCCCACGCCTAAGAGCCGAACCGGCCTCTCCCCTCGTAACCAGCCAATAGTTAACAGGGATTCGAACTGATCTAGGCTGGGCGCTGGGTCGGCGTGTTCAACCGTGGTTTGGGTAAAGTCGTTGAATTTTACCTTCACCATTAACCCGCGCACGGCGGGCGCGGGGTCTAGTCTGGCATAGCGCTGCTCTAAGTCACTGAGCAGGTCAGGCAACTGCTGGCGACAGGCTTCCAGCGTCGGCAAGTCTTGGGAATAGGTTTGCTCAGTGCTGATCGATTTTCGCTCGCGGTGGGTTTTCACTGGCCGCTCGTCGCGCCCATGGCTTAGCTCGAACAGCCGATGCCCGAAGCGGCCAAACTGTTCGACCAGCTCGGTAAGCGAGCGAGCCCGCAAATCCGCACAGGTTTGGATACCCAACCCCGCCAGTTTTTCAGCGGTGCGCGGCCCTACCCCGTGGATTTTCTTGACTGGCAGTTGCTGCACAAAGCTATCAATGTCGTTTGGTGTGATCACAAACAGGCCGTCCGGCTTGCGCCAGTCACTGGCAATTTTGGCAAGAAACTTATTGGGTGCGACACCTGCCGAGACGGTAATGCCTATTTCGCTCTTCACCCGCTGACGAATCGCTTCGGCCATGCGGGTGGCGCTACCGTTGCAAAGAGTGACATTGGTCACGTCTAAAAAGGCGTCGTCTAGCGAGAGCGGCTCGATCAGTTCGGTCACATCGCGATAGATCGCAAACACCTGGCGTGCCACCGCTTTGTATTTGGCCATGTCACCACGAATCACGGTCAAATGCGGGCAGCGTTTGAGCGCCTGGGCCATGGGCATGGCCGAGTGGATGCCAAATTCGCGGGCGGGGTAGTTACAGGTGGCGACAACCCCGCGCTGCTCAACGCTGCCACCTATCGCAATAGGCACGTCGTTAAGCGCTGGGTTGTCGCGCATCTCTACCGCTGCGTAGAAGCAGTCACAGTCGCAATGAATAATTTTGCGCACAGGTTGCCCTTGCCTCCGCCCTTACCTGTAAATAATCACAGTTTACCACAGGAAAAGCCGCGACTAGGTGCCACAAAACGTTCTTAGTACCTGCTCGTTTTCCGTTGCAGGGGCTGCAAGGCGGCGCGCTTCTGCGGATTCATCAAAGGGCTGGGTGACCACAGCAAGCAAGGTGTGAAACGGCGCAAAATTACCCTCGTAAGCTGCATCGATAACTTCCTGAACACGGTGGTTGCGGGGAATAACAACCGGATTAGCACGCCGCATGGCGTCTAAACGCTCACTGTCTTGGCTGGCAACCTGTGCGGCTTGCCACTGATCCAACCATGCCGCCAGTTCATTGGGCTGGGTGGTCAGCGCTAACAGTGCCTCTTTATGCAGCTCGCTTGAGGTGCTGGCGTAATGTGTCAGCGCATCAAAGGTGGCGGTCATATCCATTCGCCCCTGGTGCATCTGGCTCTCCAGCGCTTTCATCAGCGGATCTGCTTGATCGCTTTCTGGAGCAAGGCCGAGTTTATCTGCATGCAGGCGACACTGCTCGGCATCAAACAGTGGTCCAAAGCGACGAATGCTGTCGGTGGCCTGCTCTACCACGGTATCGCCCTCTTCGCGCATCAGCGGCAGTAACGTTTCTGCAAAGCGGGCTAGGTTCCATTGGGCAATCGCAGGCTGGTTGTCGAAGGCATAGCGCTTACCTTGATCAATCGAGCTGAAGACCTTTTGCGGGTCAAACTGCTCCATAAAGGCACAGGGGCCGTAATCGATGGTTTCTCCAGCAATGCTGCAGTTATCGGTATTCATCACACCATGAATAAAGCCAAGGCTCATCCAGCGCGCCACCAGCGCCGCTTGGCGAGCAACGACTGCTTCTAACAAGGCTAAATAAGGATCGTCTGCACTGGCGGCTTCGGGGTAGTGGCGAGCAATCACATGGTCGGCCAACGCCTTCAGGGCAGCCTCATCTCTGCGCACCGCAGCGAATTGGAAGGTGCCTACACGAATATGACTGCTGGCAACGCGGGTAAAGACCGCGCCAGGTTCAGGCAGTTGGCGCACCACTCGTTCGCCGGTCGAAACAGCGGCTAACGCACGGGTGGTGGGCACGCCCATTGCAGCCATAAATTCACTGACCAAATACTCACGTAATACCGGGCCTAACGGCGAACGACCATCACCACCGCGGGAAAAGGGCGTGCGGCCGCTGCCCTTGAGCTGAACATCGCGCCGTATGCCGTGCTGGTCGATGACTTCCCCTAACAACAGCGCGCGGCCATCCCCTAGTTGCGGCACAAAGTTACCAAACTGGTGCCCAGCGTAACCTAGCGCCCGCGATTCTGCGCCTGGTGGCAATTGGTTGCCACTAAACCATTGGGCAAGGGTGGCATCATCGGGCTTAACTTCCATTCCTAGCGTTTCTGCCAACCGCTGATTAAATACAATCAGCGTCGGCTGGTTCACTGGCGTTGGCTGACAGGCCATCCACAGTGGCTCGGGAAGCGTGGCAAACTGGTGTTCAAATGACAGCACGGGCGACTCCGCTTTTAAAAGAAAGGACTAACGAATACCCTAGCAGCTTACTCAAGTAATTGGCGATATCATGGCGCATACTGACCTATTAATTGACGTTAATCGACTCGCTAACACCGCGGCGTTACCTCCTCTTCCGCGCGACTTTTATCACCGCGACACCCTCGCCGTCGCTCGGGATCTATTGGGTTGCCGACTGGTTCGTTACTACGAAGGTGAGCTGATGGTCGCGAAGATTGTCGAAACAGAGGCCTATCGGGGGTCTGAAGATTCGGCCTGCCATGCGCATCGGCGCAAAACGCCGAGAACGGAGGCCATGTTTGGGCCACCAGGGCACGCCTACGTGTATCTGGTGTATGGCATGCACTGGCTGCTGAACGTGGTGACACAGCCAGAAGGCAACCCGTGCGCGGTGCTTATTCGTGCGGTGGAGCCAGTGTCAGGCGAAGCGGCCATGCGCGCGCTACGTGATGTAAAGGGCCGCAATCTCACCAATGGCCCCGGTAAGCTAACCCGCGCGCTGCGTATTGATAAAACGCTATATGGTCATGATATGACTCAGCCGAACGCGCTATGGATAACAGCGGGCACCAATCCTGATGCCGTTGCCTCTGGCCCTCGCGTGGGTATTGATTATGCCCAGCCCGCCGACCGCGATGCCCCTTGGCGGCTGTGGAGTGAGGGCAATCCCTGGGTCTCGAAAGCGCGTTAGTCACGCTTCAAACACGCCACCGCGTGCTCTAGCACTGGCGTTAACGGTGCGCGCCACTGATGGGTTAAGAGCGCATCGGCGCGAGTAACGCCCAACGACAGCGAGGCAACTGGCAAGCCCATGGCGTGGGCATCGCGGCAGTAGCGGTAGCCGGAATACAACATCAATGAAGTGCCCACAGCCAATACAGCATCGGCGTTTTGCAGCCCAGCTTGGGCAGCCAATCGCCGCGCTGGTGGCACCACATCGCCGTAATAAACGACCTGGGGCTTTAAGATGCCTTGGCAACGTGGGCAGTCCAGCACCTTAAACGTCGAAAAATCGGTTTCTAAATCTGCATCGCCGTCGGGGGCATGGCGGGCATCTAACGCTGCAAAACGGGGATTCATGTTAGCCATTTCGCTGTGCATAGCGTGGCGCATAAGTTGGTAACCGCAGGTCATGCACGCCACCATGTCTGCTCGCCCGTGCAAATCAATCACCTTGCTAGAACCTGCCCGCTGATGCAGACGGTCCACGTTCTGTGTCACCAGCAGTTCCACGTAGCCCATGGTTTCAAGCGCCGCGAGTGCACGATGCGCACCGCTCACCTGGGCTTCACGCATGGCCTTAAAACCAATCAGCGCCCGCGCCCAATAGCGCTGGCGCACCGCCAGTGAGGCCATAAAATCGCCATGCTGTACCGGCGGCGGTCGCTTCCACTGCCCGTCCGCATCACGGTAATCAGGAATGCCGCTGTCGGTGCTGACTCCTGCGCCAGTAATCACCCACAGTTTAGGATGGCGCTCAATAAAACTCGCCAGCGCTTCCCCTGCCTGCGCGATGCTATTTGTCATTTCCACGGCCTGCGTCAATGGATCACCCTATGCAACACTGCGACAAGTAAACGATACTGTATGACAATAAAGGGTCATGCAATATGCCCTCGTTATTCAACGTAAGGAGTGCCTCATGCAGTGGGATCACGAGATTATCATTGTCGGCGGTGGCATGGTGGGAGCTGCGCTGGCGGCTCGGTTAGGCCATGCCGGTATATCGGTTGGCTTGGTAGAACGCGGCAGCGCCCCCACCCCGCCCAGCGGCGATTATGACCTGCGTATCTCCTCACTTAATGCCCGCTCGCTGGCGTTTGTAAAAGCGAGTGGCACCGAGCTACCGGAAGAGCGCTGCTGCCCGTTTCGCCATATTGATGTCGCCAACCAGGATGGCTCCGGCCATTCGCTGTTTTCTGCCCGGGACAGTGGCATGGATGACTTCGGTATTTTTATCGAAAACCGCACCCTGCAATATGCGTTATGGCAGCGCTTAGAGAATCTTCCCAGCGTGACTTGCTACACCCAGTGCGCGCCGCTGAGCACCATGGCCGCCAGCATCGGCCGCATGCTGGAGCTAGATAATGGCAAAACCTTAAGCGCCCGATTAATAGTGGGCGCTGATGGCGCGCATTCAACGCTACGAGAACTCGCCGGCATTAGCGTTAGCAGTTACGACTACCATCAGCGGGCGATGATTATTAACGTGGAGACCGAGCTTCCCCAGCAAGATATTAGTTGGCAGTGCTTCACCCCCACCGGCCCGATTGCCATGCTGCCCTTACCCGGCCAACGTGCATCGCTGGTGTGGTATGACAGCGACGAAGCCACCAAAGCCCGTGAACAGCTATCCAATGACGCTTTAAAAACGGCCATTGAAACCACCTTTCCTAAGCGGCTTGGCAAGCTAACAAGAGTCGTGGCAAAAGCGAGCTTTCCCATTAGACGCCAGCACGCCAAACGCTATATCGGCAAGCGCTTAGCCTTGATTGGCGATGCCGCCCACGTGGTGCATCCGCTGGCAGGACAAGGGCTGAATATTGGCCTGCATGACGCCGACACACTGGCAGAGCTAATCATCAAAGGTCGCGACCCTGGTGACCACATTAGCCTGCATCGCTTCGAGTGCCAGCGCCGCTTAGCCAACCAAGCCATGATTGCTGCCACTGACAGCTTCCATCACTTGTTTACCGGCGCAAAACCGCTACGCCAGCTGGGTGATCTCAGCCTGCACCTTGCCGAACGCGTACCGCTCGCCAAACGTATGATGATGCAGCAAGCTAACGGGCTAAACCCATTTAAAATGCGCTAAAGCCGTCTACGCTAAGAGGGTGGCAACGCAGCCGTTGCCAACAATAATCATAACAATCCCTCATTTAAGGAAGGCGTATGCTCCTCAAGCAACGACACTCTTTATTGACCGTGGTGACGTTCACTAGCCTCGGGTTACTTGCAGCATCACCGCTACTGGCCTGGGATGGCGTCGTCGAAAAACAAACCTTCGAGATGCAAGACTTCACCACTCAAGGCGGCGAAACAATTCCCGAGCTTGCGGTGGGTTGGGAAGCCTACGGTGAATTAAACGACGCCCGTGACAATGCCATTTTAATCACCCATTTTTTCTCTGGCACCAGCCACGCAGCAGGTCGTTATGACCCGGATGGCGAGCCGACCGGCTACTGGGATGCCATCATCGGCCCCGGCAAACCACTGGATACCGACGAGTACTACATTATTGCGTCCGATACGCTGGTGAACCTCAACGCCCACGACCCCAATGTCACTACCACTGGCCCCGCTTCTATTAATCCAGACACCGGCGAACCGTGGGGAATGGACTTTCCTATAGTAACGATTCGTGACTTTGTCGAGGTACAGCGTGCGTTGTTAGAGAGCCAGGGCATTGAATCACTCCACGCGGTCATGGGCGCCTCCATGGGGGCGCTTCAAGCGTTTGAATGGGCCAGCGCTTACCCTGACAAAGTGGACAGGCTGATTCCCGTTATCGGTGGCGGCGTT
>SKHS01000274.1 GCA_007116835.1 Halomonas sp. | reverse complement strand
CAGCATGGCAACGGTCGCCACGATCAGCAACAGGTAGTGCCTATCCACACCTGCCAAGGCGAATAGCGCAGTGAGCGCCAGAAAGCCCAGCATGGAGAGGTTCTGAATCCAGTTGTTGGCAGCCAGCACAGTGCCTAGCTCATGGTCTGCCGCGTGAAATTGAATCAGTGCATTGAGCGGTACAATGAATAGCCCGCCCATCATGCCAATCAACACAAAGTTCATCGCTTGGCTAATGGGTGTGGTGAGCAGTGGCAGGCACCACAGACCAATCGCAACGCCGACAGCACCTAATGGAATCAAACCGGTTTCAATGCGGTTACGAGAAAGCTTGCTGGCCAGCAATGATCCTAATGCAATCCCAATACCGCTAGCGGCAAGAATCCCTTGTAGCACTAAGGTGTTATCAATGCTGAGTGCATCTTTGGCATAGGCGGGAAACGCGGCGAGCAGCACTTGACCCACTGACCAGAAGGTCGCTAGGCCGATGATTGACAGCCGCAGCACCGGTTGGCGGCCAAGAATGCTCAGGTTGTCTTTCAGTGCGGTGCCTTTGATATAACGCTGCCAGGTGAGCGGGGTTGTCGAGGGCTGCGCGTTATCCAGCTTCAGGCGATAAAGTGCCATCACTTGGATGACGCTGTTCAATACCAGCAGCCAGCCCAGCGGGGCAATGCTACGCAATAGCTCACCGGGTGTTTGGGCGCTGGGTAATATCCAGCTTTCGAACAAGGCGGTAAAGGCCACGGTGCCTGCCAAAATGGCACCAATGGTGACGGCCTGGATAAGCCCATTCGCCTCTGCCAAGCGAGGCTTGCCAAACAGTCCTTTCACCAAGCCATATTTGGCGGGGGAGTAAAAGGCCGATTGAATCGCCAGCATCAGCGTCATGGCAAATGCCAGCCAAAACCAGCCATGGTAGTAAGCGGCGGTGATGCCCAGTGAAACAGCGACGGCGGCCCAGGCGGAAATCCGTAGAATACGCACTTTGGGGTGGCTATCTGCCACATGGCCTGCCGGACTAAACAGTAAAATAAACGGCAAAAGGATAAGCCCGTTGACCAGTGCTGTGAGTACCACCTGGGTTTCACCGTCGTAGCTTTTAAAAATCGTGTTTTGAATAACAATTTTATGCCCTAAATCCACAAAGGCATTTAAGAAAATGGCAATCAGATAGGGCCAGATGCCCGCGATGCGTAGTAAAGGTTGCATGAAATGACGCCTTGTAAACCAGAAGTTAGGGCACTTTCGGTAAATGGAGCTAATGTTGCAACTCTGGTGGTTAAAGTTGTGTTATGTGGGCTTTTTGGTATCGTTATACGCTACTTTATGTGTCTGGAGGTCATGTGTCTCAGACAAGTGCACTTATCGATACCTTAAAGCGTCAGCTGCGCTCCCAGGGTAAAACCTACGCTGATGTGGCGATATGGCTTGGGTTAAGCGAGGCCTCGGTCAAGCGGCTGTTCGCTGAACAGCACATTACCTTAGAGCGATTAGAGTGCATTTGCGACCAGCTTAACCTGGAGTTTTCCGAGCTGGTGCAAGCCATGCAAGAAGAAGCGCACCGTTTACAGGAGTTAACCCAGGCGCAAGAGCAGAGCATTGTCGATGACCGTGAGCTGTTTTTGGTCGCCGTATGTGTGATTAACGGCTATCGGTTTGATGAAATTCATCACCAGTACCAGCTCAGCGAGGCGCAGTGTACTCGCCAGCTGCTGGCGCTAGAGCGACTAAAGTTGATTGACCTGTTGCCGGGTAATCGAATCCGGCGGCGTGTGGCCGCGAATTTTCGCTGGCGCCCTGGGGGGCCTATTCAGCGTTTTTTCCAGCAATATATTGCTACGGAGTTTTTTCACTCCCATTTCGATAGTGACGGCGAAAAGCTGATGGTGCTGAATGGCCTGCTTTCCCATGCGGGCAATGCGGAATGGCAGCAAACGATGCAGCGGCTGGCGAAAGAATTTCACGCCCTGTGTGAACGGGAAAGCGGGTTGCCCATTCATCAGCGCTTTGGCACTACCTCGGTACTGGCTGTTCGGCAATGGCAGTCAACGCTGTTTAAAGATGTTGCTCGCGGGTCGTACCAGCAAACTAAGAGTTTATAAAACTGTTTTTATGACCGAATACCTTAAAAGTACCCATCTTATGAGCTTACATTGTTATGAATAGCACTCCTTTTCAAGCGCTGGCCTGTCCGCTAGATGGTGAGCCGCTTCATCTGGCAGGCAGTGCTTGGCGCTGCGCTGCTGGGCACAGCTTTGATGTTGCCAAGCAAGGTTACGTCAACTTGCTTCCAGTGCAGCAAAAGCGTTCCACCGATCCCGGCGACAGTAAGCCGATGGTGGCGGCAAGGCAGCGGTTTCTTGAAGCAGGCTACTATCAGCCTATTGCTCAGGCCGTAAGCAACCATCTGTTAAGCCGTGCTGAGGTTCGGTCTGCCAGCTCGTTTGGCTGCCTGGATGCTGGCTGCGGTGAAGGCTATTACTTGCGTGAGCTATCCCGTGCTGCATCGAATTCGCGGCCACTGTCACTGGTGGGGCTGGATATTTCCAAATGGGCAGTGCTGTCGGCGGCCAAGCAAGATGATAAGAAATCTCCACTCTGTAGCTGGGTAGTCGGCAGCAATGCGCACTTGCCGGTTCAAACGGCAACGCTCGATGGTGTGCTGTGTATGTTTGGCTTTCCAGTGCATCACGAATTTTCGCGGGTATTAAAGCCGGGTGGCCTGTTGGTACAGGTTGATGCAGGGGCGGGGCACTTGCGTGAGCTGCGAGAGGTGATTTATCCCACGCTTAAGCCAGACGCGACAAGCGAACGGGAAGTGCCGGAGGGCTTTACCCAGTTGTTTACAGAGTCTCT
>SKHS01000110.1 GCA_007116835.1 Halomonas sp. | reverse complement strand
GGATAACCCGGCTGCCAGGGTAAAAAGGCCACCTCCAGTGGCCAGAAAGTGACCGTTGACGCGGTGAATATGCCGCCCTGAGCGCTTCAGCCGCTCAGAGACGAATTGATCAGCGGTTCCTTAAAGAGCGCGTATTTCTTTACTACGCGCTGTTTGCGTTCGGCTTTACCTTAGCAATTTTGACGTTTAATGGGTTGGGCACACTGATATTTTGGAGTTTTCTTGGCGACAACACGGCGCGCTTAGTGGCCATTGGATTTACCTTCGCCTCCACCATGGGAACCCTGTTTGCTCAAAGCTTTCTTAACACGGCACACTACTGCCCCCGCTGGCACCAAGCTATTACGCTGTTTCGTGGCTATTGCTGGCTCGCGCTGGCGGCGGTGATTCTCTTACCCACCCAGCCAGCCCTACGCTTAATGGATATCACCGGCTTTAGCGCTTCGCTGTTAATCCTGACGTGCGGTATTTACTGCAGCTGGCGGCGTGTGCCAAGCGCACGTATCTTTGTGCTTGCTTGGGCGATATTCCTTCTGGGTGCCGTCGTCTTCGCGCTGCGTAATCTAAGCATACTTCCCGCTAACTTCATTACGCTTCACGGAATACAAATCGGCTCAGCCATTGAAATGTTGCTGCTGTCTTTCGCATTGGCCGCTCGTTTTAATAAATTAAAATGGCAAAAAGAGCGTGCCCAGGCAGAGACTGTCGCCATGCTTAAAAAGCAGGAAGCCGTTCTAGAAGCCAAAGTAGCCGCTCGCACCCAAGCGTTAGAACAGCTTGCCAATCACGATATGCTGACCGGCCTGCTTAACCGCCATGGCCTAACCCGCTATGCCGCAGAGGCACTAGAGCGCAGCCAACGCCATCACACATCGTTAGCACTTATTATGTGCGACCTTGACCGGTTTAAACCGATCAATGATCAGTATGGTCACGAAGCAGGCGACTTCGTTCTTCAGCAAGTAGCTAAACGCTTAGAGCACGTGGCCAGGTCAGGCGACTACTGCGCACGCCTAGGGGGCGATGAGTTCATCGTTTTGCTGGAAGATATTCATGACACACAAATACTTGATGAGATATGCACCCGCGTAGAGCATGCGATTCGCTCGCCCATAAAACTCTCCTGCGGCACTATCGTAAGCGTTGGTGCCAGTATCGGAGTGAGTATTAGCCGTGAGGGGAACGACACGTTAGCCAGCCTGCTACGCGAAGCAGATAGCAAGATGTACGTAGTGAAATCACGCCAAACCCCTCGTTACTATGACTATGGTTCAGCGTGATCGCACTCCTATTTAGTTAGTAAACTTCTGCTAAGTCACCAGTTAATCAAACAAGCTCATGCGTTTCATTACGTTGTCGCGTTTGATAAGCCAATGAAACAATGCGCCCACAATATGCAGTGTAATAAGCGCCAACAGCACCCATCCCAAACGTTCATGCCAAACGAATAGCGTTTGCGAAAGCGCTTCGTTTTTACTCAACACCCCCGGTAAGTGCCAGTGAAAAAACTCAACTGGAAAGCCGCCAGTAGCCGTGGCGGCCCAGCCAATCATCGGCATAGCGACTAACAGCGCATAAAGTAAGTGATGCACACTAGTGCTGACAACACGCTCAAAGTCTGTCAACGGCGGCGTATGGTCAGGCACAACAAAGGCAAGCCGCGTAATGATCCTTAAGGTCATTAGCAACAGTATCGCAACCCCCAAGGTTTTATGGCTGGTATAGAGCACGTTGGTAAGGGCATTGCCTAGCAGGCCAACCGTGCGTTCGTAGCCCAAGAACCCTAGCGTCAAGCCAGTTGCCAATGACAACAGTACGGCAACTGCCACCAGCCAATGTAACACTCGGTGAGGGTAAATATAGTGATCTAACTCGTGCATTTAGAACTCCTAGCCCAGTGGCATCATTGTACTTAGCTTAGTTCAGTCAGATTCGGTTAGAAGAATTAATTGTTTGACTGGTCTCTCGACGCTAGCTCCTGGTGATGATGACAGTCGACGCCCATTTGACCTATTTTTCCTGACCGACTTCTTGAAAGAGCACCTGCCCGCTCACCGGGTCGGCACCATAGACGTCGCTGAAGGCGTCGGTAATACGCTTGGCAAGCTCGCGCTTTTGCGCAACAGCACGCAGGAATTGCTGAATCGTCACAATAGGCATCTTAGCTTCGTCATAGAAAACGTTAAAGCAACACCTTATAACGCTTCACTTGGTGCCGCTAGCTGTTCACGAATCAATTCTCCTAACCGTCTCGCAGGTTCGGAAGGACGATGTGGGGCACGATGAAGCGCTAGCTCAATCATTGGTAAGGCAGGAAGGCCACTGGTGTCATCCAGCGGACGCAGCGATGGCGTTAACATACTGCGCGTGACCACCACCACCGCAAGCCCCGCAGTAACAATCGGCGCAAGGCCTGCCATTGACTGGCTGGTATAAGCGACGCGCCAATTTCTCCCAGCTCCCTGTAGCGCTTGTTCAGCCACTTCACGAAAAACATCAGCACCGGGTGAATAGAGCGCCAACGGAATGGGGTCACTTAGCGAAGGCTGCTGATTCACGCCCACCGCCCATATCAGCGGTTCCCGGCGAATCACTTCGCCACCGGGTGAATTACGCTGGCGGGTCACCAGCGCCAAATCCAGCTCCGCCGCTTTGACCTGCTCAACCAAGTGAGCACTGGTGCCACACTTCACCGTTAGCCCTACAGCGGGATAAAGCTGGTGGAAGTAAGCAAATACTGACGGCAGTAGCGACGCATAGTCCTCGGGAATACCCAGCGTCAAATCGCCCGTGACTTGGCGCGCCTGCATATCGCTCCAGGCATCGTCGTTGAGTGCCAATAAGCGTCGCGCGTGGGCCAGTAAGCGATCGCCTTCCGGGGTGAAACGGAGCCGTCGTCCAGCCCGTTCATGCAGGCTAACCTCTAACTGGGACTCTAAGCGCTGTAGCTGCATGCTCACTGTTGACTGCGTGTACGCCAACCGTTTTGCCGCTGCCGTGACGCTCCCGGTATCGGCAATAGCGACCAGTGTACGCAGCAGTGTTAAGTCAAATGTCGGTGCACGCATACATCACCATTATTGATAAATATCATCATAAAAGATTGATATTGTGATGAGTAGTTACTGAGTATGCTGCGCGTCACAGGCTCAACGCAACAAGGAGAGACGCCATGCATCCCGTTCATTCCCCCGTTGTCATATCGCCCAGGTACAGTGTATGTGCAGCGCTGGTAGCGGTGATGCTATGGAGCATAGCACCGCTATTGGCAGAGCTGGCACGGGGCACCTCACCACTTCAGCTCACCGCGCTGACCTTGCTGGCAGGCGCACTAGCAACGCTGCCACTTAGCCGTCGCGTCAACGTCGCGGCTTGCCGACCTGGCTGGCAAATTAGCGTATGGCTCGGTTTACCTCTGTTAATTGTGGGAGCTGTTAGCAGTTACTACATCGGCATGCGCTTAGCACCCGCCGCAGAAGCGGCGCTAATTACCTACACCTGGCCAGTCCTGTTTGTGCTGCTAAGTCAGTGGAGTCGGCTTGGTCGTTTGCATATCGCAAGCGTGACAGGCGCGCTTATCGCTTTTGCTGGTGCGACTATATTGTTGCTGCCTCAAGCCTTAAACGGTGGCTTTGGTGGGGCTGCTTCAGGCTATGGGTTAGCGCTACTGGCCGCTTGCTGCTGGGCGCTCTACTCCTGGTTAGGGCAAGTAGCGCCCGTACCGCTGACACCCCTGCTCCCCCGGTTGTTAATGATCGCCTGTGCGGTTGCAACCTGCGCCAGCCTGGTCGTGGAAGGAACCTTCATCATGCCACAGGGTGAGGCTTTGCTGGCAGGTATCGCGCTTGGCCTTGGGCCTTACGGCATCGCAATGGTAGCTTGGGATAAAGCGCTACGGTATGGACAGGCAAGCTTGGTAGGCAGCCTTGCCTATGGCGTGCCAATACTGGCAGCGCTGCTACTGGTACTGGCAGGGGTCAGCGTGTTCGACTGGCGACTGCCAACGGCAGCTTTTTTGGTCGTCGTGGGCTGCCTAAAAGCGAGCCGCTAATACGAAGCTCAATAGCGCTCCACAGAGCACCATCAAAACGCCCTTGCACTAGCAAGGGCGTCAATGGAGTTACGTATCAGGCTGCATTTCCGTCGGCTCACCACTGACTTCTAATTCAAACATGCCGCTGGCGCTGGCACTAAACCCCCTAGCACTGATCGTATAGGAACCAGGCAGCAGCGCACGCTCCAAGCGTGCATTAGTCCCTTGCCCACCGTCGTCATCGCTATACGAAATACCTTCGCCATAGAGGTCGATGTAGGTGTCAAAGTCCGTTGACGTCATATTAATCGTGACCACCGAACTTTCTTTCAACATTAACTGATAAGTCAGCGGCTCACCGCTGTACCATCCGCTTAGGCTTTCACCCACCGCCAGCTCACCTTCGTTACGCAACTCTACGCCTTCAGGCACGTCACGCAGCGCGACAGAGAGCGTAAATAAGCCGCTATCATTGCCATAAGCGGTGCGGGCCGTTAGCTGGTAACGTCCAGGGGCAAGAAAATCGACAATCCGCGCATCCAAATTATCACCGCTGTCGTCATCTTCACGGAAGTAACCGTTCGATCCTTCCAACACAAGGTAGGCGTCGATATCGCTCGAATTCATGTCGATCTGGTACATACCCGCTTCTTCAACATCAAGCTGGTAGCGGAGATCTTGGCCGCTAAACCAGCCGCTGAGCGTTTCATTTGGGGAAACGCTGCCGTCATTGCGCAATTCTCCATTACCGGGCAACTCACGCGGTTCTGCAGTTAATGTAAAAAGGCCGCTACCATTCCCAAACGCAGAGCGGGCAGTCACCGTGTACTCTCCTGGGGCCAGAAAATCGGAGATACGTGCGTCTAGATTGCCCGCACTGTCGTCATCTTCACGGTAGTAGCCACCAGCACCTGCCAATTCCAGATACGCATCAAACTCATCTGAGCGCATTTCAATTTGGTACATGCCAGCTTCTTCAATAGTAAGGGTAAGCTCTCGTGCGGAGTCGCCTAACCAACCGTCCACCGGCGCGCCCACGGCCAGCGTGTCTGTGTCGCTCAACTCAACCGTTCGGCTATTAACGGTGAACGGGCCATAGCTACGTGCATCAGCGCCGCTAACCACCACCATATAATCGCCACCTTCTTCAACGCGGTAGCGAACGACTTCAGCACTATCAAGGAACTGCAGTTGGTCATCATAGAGCGCAACCAGCCCTTGTAAGGCGCCGCTAAGAGACACCTCTACCAGCGTGCCCTCCTCTAAGCTGATGATATAGCGCAGGTAGCGGCTACCATCGTTGCCATTTAGTTCGCCAGCAGAGGTAATTTCCCCCCTGGTTGCCTCGCCAAGCGTTAGGCCACTGAGATGGAGGTCAGCTAACGCGTTAGGCAGTTGCCCTTGCTCTGCCATGGTGGCGCTGTCGGCTGCTGGCTCTGCCGCCGTTGCAGCCAATCCAGGTGCTGCCTGGGCTGCTAAAAACCCAACGGCAATCCCCCCTACAGCAACCAATATAAGTGTTATGGAAGAGGTCTTGGCCATTGGTGCATCCTTGATCAGTGACAGAAAAGAAGTAGCCTGCGTATGTCTTGATTATAAGATGCCCCACCATAAAAGTGGCTGCTTATCTGCCGACACCGTTAGATAAGCAGCGCTATTTAAATGCCACCGTTCTGTTTGTTAACTTACTGAATCGCAAGGCCACACAGGAAAGTTGCAGAAAATTCACAATTTTGAACCCAACTGCGTCGATCTTCTTAAAGCTTGCCGACGCAATTTGATCACGTTACTATTATTTTGCCTAACGGCACCTCATCAATGAATGCGAAAACCGCAACATGAAAAACTGAGGCACCCTTATGGGAGCATACACACGAATCATCCGAACGAGTTGCGCAGCCGCGCTACTCCTAACATTCACTGCCGGTTCTGCATGGGCTGTTGATCTTGAAGTTCAAGAAGGCGTGGCATCCTTCTACAGTGACCGTTTTCAGGGGTCTCCTACGGCGAGTGGCGAACCGTTTGATCAACAGGCACTAACCGCCGCCCATCCAACCCTTCCTTTTGGCACCAAGGTATTGGTCACCCGCCCAGATACAGGGCAAGAAGTTGAAGTGTTAATCAATGATCGCGGCCCCTTTGTTCAGGGCAGGATTATTGATCTGTCAAAAAGCGCAGCGCGCAAACTCGGCATGATACGCCGCGGGGTTGCGCCAGTGATGATCACTCTGGTGGATTAACGGATAACGCACCCGCGAGTGTGTGATACCCCTTAAACAAACAGCGTTACTGTGCATTTTATAAAACGACGCATCTCGCTACTTGAAAGCGGCCCAATCGGGCCGCTTTTTGCTAACCGCCTTTTGTCACCTACCCTTTTGCCTATCGCCTTTTCACGACTTCGCCTAAAACGACTACCCTTTACGTTAAAGCGCTCTCACTACGGGCGAACTTGCAAGCAAGCGAACAGTCTCTCTTTCTAGACAACCGTCTCGCTTTTAGACAGCAGCCACTCGTTTGAAAGGAAGCCAACTTATGTCACAGATGCAGGAGGCACCCATGCAATCTCACTTTTACACACTGACTCACTACCCAGATGGCCTGCCAGAACGCGAGCTATTTGCACTGGAAACGCAGACGCTACCAGAATTGGCGGATGGAGAGGTGCGCATACGTAACCACTGGCTATCGGTTGATCCCTACATGCGTGGAAGGATGAGCGGCAGACGTACTTATATTGCCCCTTTTGAGCTAGGAAAGCCCATGGAAGGCGGCGCAATAGGAGAAGTCATTGCCTCTAGCCACCCCACCGTTAAGACAGGAGATACCGTCAGTCACATGGGCGGCTGGCGAGACATTGCTCAACTACCTGGCGACAGCGTGACCCCTCTGCCAAACAATAGCCAGGTGCCAGAACAAGCCTACTTAGGCGTATTGGGCATGCCCGGCATGACGGCGTGGACAGGCCTAAACCTCATTGCCGAATGTAAAGCGAGCGATACCGTTCTGGTTAGCGCAGCAAGCGGGGCCGTTGGTTCACTGGCCGTGCAGCTTGCTAAAGCGAAAGGTTGTCATGTAGTGGGTATCGCGGGCGCTGCCCACAAGCTGGCATGGCTGGAGTCGTTAGGTGTCGAGCCAGTCAGTTACCGTGACCGAAGTGCCCAAGAGTTAAGCGACGCCATCATGCTTGCCAGCCCCGACGGCATCGACGTTTATTTTGAGAACGTTGGAGGCATATGCCTGGAAGCGGCACTCAGTCAGCTTAACGATGGCGCGCGTATTGCCCTGTGCGGAATGATTGATAGCTACAACGCGAAAACCCCCACGCCAGGCCCTGGCAATCTTTCGCAACTCATCGCACGTAAAGCAAAAATACAGGGGTTCATTGTCGCAGACCACTGGGCCAGCTATCGCTACTTCTTGAACGAAGTGACCCCACAAATAGCAGAGGGCAAACTGGACTACAAAGAAACAATATGCGAAGGGCTTGAGAGCACACCGGATGCTTTCCTAGCGCTTTTCGAAGGTGGCAATACAGGTAAAATGCTGGTGAAGCTTATTTAATATAGGCTAACAGCAGAACAGGGCGAGCCTTGGGTCGCCCTGTTCTGCTAGTCAGTTCTGCTAGTCAATAGCGACTAGCGAAAAATTAAAAACTAAGTTCCACGCCTCCATAAACACTTCGCCCTGGGGCTGGCTCATAAAAGCGACCAAACGTGCCGTTTAAGCGCACATTAGCGTAGTGCTCTTCATCAAGCAGGTTGCGCAGACCAAGATACGCGCTGAGTCGCGTATCTTCGCTTAACTGCCAGCCATCGCCTACCCGTAGGTTGAGCAACCAATAGCTATCTACCGTCGTCTCGTTGGCGTTATCTGCCGCTAAATCACCGATATATTCAGCTTCCAGCGTAGCGAAACGCTGACCAAGGCTTTCCCAGGTCAATTGATTGATCCAGGTTTGTTCTGGCAGCCCAGGAATCCGGTTGCCATCAAAGCGCTCACTAGGTGTTGCAAACGTATCGAACTCATAACGCGCGAGTGTTAAAGCGCTGTTAAGACGCCATTGGTCGGCAAGCTGCCAGCCTAGCGCCAGCTCTAGGCCATCGCGATTTGTGTCACCTGCGTTCTGATAGAAGGTACGGCCACCTTCATCATAGGGCACCAGTTCATCGCGCACGCGAACCGAAAATAGCGCGAGATCGTAATCCATCGCCAACGGCTCAATATAGCCACGTAGCCCTATTTCGCGGTTCCATGCTTTTTGCGGTTCAACAGCGGGGTTAAAGCCACCGCCTGCGGGGTTAGCAAACTCAGAAAATGTCGGCGTTTCAAAGGCCGTCCCGGTATTTACATAAGCCTGATGCTGCGGACGATAGCGATAGCTTAGCCCCGCCGAGCCACTCCACTCGTTAAATGTCCGCTTCCCGCTTTGATCTCCGTCAGCCAGAAACGTATCGTCAACGTCTAGCGCCACTCGGTCAAACCGCGCGCCCAGCGATAACGTAAGTTGCTCAGAAAGCGTCAGATCCCCTTGTGCGAAAACACCGCTGGCGGTGGCCGTTTGAGTCTCTTTGGCCAGTTGCTCTCCAACCCCACCTTGGGCATTTACGCGGTTACGAAAACGATCATCCTCTTGGCGTGCCATATCAACGCCCACAATATAGCTAAGCGGCAAGCTCCCTAACGCCACCTCATGATGGTATTCAGCGCTTGCCCCCATATAGTCACGCTGATAGCCCAAGCGACTACTACCCACAAAAGGCAACTGCTGCTCAAAATCACGCTTAGCTATAAAGCCTTTGAGATACAGCTCGCCATCACCTGCCGCTAAATCTTCGTACTGCAGGCCAAACAGCTGCTGATCGACACGCTGCCCCGCATCCAACGCGATCGAATTGGGCGCTGCCTGATCTCGCCTAGCGGCAACTTCACGGGCATTCAGCGCACCGGGATCTTCCGAACGAGGGTTCTCCAGCAGATTAATAATCGCGGTAACTGCCCGTTCACTGCCTAGTTCTCGACGCAGCTTTGCATTCAGCAAATACTTCTCGGTTGAGCTTTGTTCACGATAGCCATCAACGTTAAGCGCCGTCAGGCTAATATGGTGCGACCAATCGCCCTGTACACCGCCATTTTGCAGTGCCACTTTTTGATAACCATCGCTACCTGCGCCCACCCGCAGCCGCGTACCAGGGTTATCGCGTCCATCGGCGGTGGTCACAGCAATCACTCCGCCAGCCGCATTGCCATAAAGCACTGAAGACGGCCCACGGATCACCTCAATGCGCTCGGCGCTATCTAAATCGATGGCGTCCAACTGCGCTTGGCCATCTGGCAGCGTATAAGGAATGCCATCCACCATGACGGTAATCCCACGCACACCAAACGGAGCACGCGCGCCAAAGCCGCGAATAGCAATTCGCTGCCCTTGGGCGAAATTATCGCGGTTTTGTAAAAACACCCCAGGCACACGGTTAAGCGATTCATCCAACCTAACGCGCTGCTGACCTTGGGCAATCTCTTCACGTTCCAAGGTAGAAACGGCCGCAGGGGTTGCATATAACTCGCGTGCTAAGCGCGGTGCGCTCACTTCCACTGTAGACAGCACCGCTTGCGTCTCGCTGGGCGCTTGTGCCCACACTGGGCCGACCAAAACGGTACCGGCTAACAGCAGTGACAGTGGTAAATAGTCAGTCATAGCGTTTTTCCTGTTGAGACAACAGCCGATTTTCACAGCCACATCACGCTATAGTGAAGTATTCGCTTTATCCATAGTAGCTAACTCGACCATTGGTAACGACGCCTATGAACATGATCAACCCGAACAAGCTTCACCACAGCAAATGGACCGCAGTGGCGCCTCAGAATAAGGAGAAGCACTTCATCGTCACCACGCTTTTACGTGATGAAGAAGAGAACGTAGTCGATGTGGTGATTGAAGCCGTACACTCACATCGGGAAACCACTTTGCCCTGGCAAGAGCTGAAGAACCCTAGCGCTTGGAAAATAGGTTGGAAATAGCCGACCATGCGCTGGCTCTCCTAAGAAAATATTCATCAAAGGATTTGACCCCACACTAGAAGCGTGCAATGATAGCGTCAGTTGGTTAGCAAGCGGCATGGTTTCAGAAGTGTACGATCTATTTCGGCAGCCTGATATTGTATTCCTTGTTTCACCCGCTACTTTTCATCTGGGTAATACCAGGAACTTTATTACGGCGCATTAGCGCGAAAGGATCTACATCATGGCAACTGGCACAGTTAAATGGTTTAACGACACTAAAGGTTTCGGTTTCATCGCTCCTTCTGACGGTGGCGACGACCTTTTTGCTCACTTCTCTGAAATTCAGTCTGACGGTTTCAAAACCCTTCAAGAAGGTGCTAACGTTTCTTTTGACGTTACCCAGGGTAAGAAAGGCCTTCAGGCTTCTAACATCAAGCAAATGTCCTAAGCCTTAACGGTTTAAGAATTTGCTCGAACCTTAACCGGTTCGGATAACAAGGCCCGCTAACGCGGGCCTTGTTGCGTTTATGGGTTGAGAATAAAAGAGAGTGGCATTGAGAATGTACTTGAAAAAGCACTTGAGAATGTAATTGAGAGAGTAATTGAGAGAGTGCGATTGGATTTTTCACACCCTCTTTTTCGCTACCCTTCTTATGCCCGCCCCTTATGACCGCTCATATATCATTAGCCTGGCATCCACCGTCAGCGTTAACACATCCAGCGCCGCTGCACGTGCTCGGCCTTCCTGACT
>SKHS01000163.1 GCA_007116835.1 Halomonas sp. | reverse complement strand
GAGTCGGCATCAGGATTCACATGATGTGTATCCGGCATCGGGTTGGCGTCGTCATGGTGATCATGGCGCTGCTCTTTCTTCGGCTCTTTCTTTGCGTCGTCTTTATCAGGCTGTTGCATAGTACCTCCTAATCCTTGGTGGTCGCCGTAGCGTTCACGCCAAGTCATAACGTGAACAGGCCTCACTCACTATAGTCGCTGACAGGAGACTTACCAGGATGCACAACGGAGCACACCGGTGTAGCCTCCGCACCTTGGTGCTTAAAAAAATAAAAACAATGACTTATGGTATTTAGCACTCAGCGTATTTCGATATCCAGCTCGGTAATAAACCGGTCACGCCGTGAAATGGCTTTGCCTGCATCATCCCCGGCCAATGTCGCACATGCATTAATCAGACACTCCATAGCGGCAAAGTAGGCCACCATGCTATTAGAAATGAAGCTGCTTTCGTGGGGCACCAGAATGGATACCTGGGAATACTTGACCAGTGCAGAACTGGCATAGTCGGTCACCGCGAGGGTTTGAATGCCGTGAGCCTGGGCCATACGACATACATCCACCACTTGGCGTGTGTAGGGCTGACAGCTAGCCGCAATTAGCACGTCACCTTCAGATAACGACGCCAACCCTTCTGCTACGCCGTTGGTAGCGTCGCTGAGCAACGCCACATCAGGGCGCAGCATGCCCAGACCATAAGCTGAAAAACTGCACAGCGCATGAAACTGACGTACGCCGTACAGCCGCACTCTCGGCGCACTGATCACCGCTTGGGCAAATGTTTCGATATCCTCATGTTTCACGCTCTGTAGAAAACGATCAATATTGTGTTTATTTTCAGCGCAGAGCTGTTGCGCCTGGACATGCAAACTACGTTTGTCTGCAGCCAGCGCACTAGCGGCGTGGTCACGGTAGAACGACGTAGACGAGCTAAAGTGCGCACTTAACAGCACTTTTTGCAGATCGCTGAAACGGGCGTAACCCAACGAGCGCGCCAGGCGGGAAATACTCGACGGGTTGACCTCTAACCGACGGGCTACCGAGGAAATAGACAGCAGTACCTGGTCGCCCTGAAGGTCGATAAGGCGCGCCAGCACTTCCCGTGACTTGGGGCCAAGACGCCGCTCGCTCTCGCCACGGGCAATGCTGAGCGCCAGCTCACGGAGTTCATCGACTGTTTCCGGAGGGCGGCTTGCGCTGTCAACGTGCGCAGAAGAGTTTTCCGTCATAAGCGGGGGGTGCTCCAGGGCGATCATAAAGTTGCCATGCTACACCATCCGCTTCAAGACGCATCACCGCCGTCACCAGGGTGTTTTCGTGATCAGGATCATCAGCGCTAAGTCGCAGAATGGGCAGACCGCTGGCTTGTTGATCATGCAGGATGGCCAGTGGCGCGGTCTCACCGTCGGCCAACAGCTGGTCCCCACGCTGCTGACGGTCTCTAGAAGAGTCGGTAATCCACTGTGCCGCCACACCACTTGGGTGGTACAGCGCATGATTGGCATGGACGCTGGGGACGTTCAGCGCTCTCTGGGCAGCATCCCCGCCACCGAACTCAATACTTGTCACCGCTCGCTGGCCGCACTGGGCTAGCGAAAAATGAAAACCGCCGCACTCATTGTAGCGCTGCAGCAATGCCACCACGTCGGTTACATTGTGCTGGTTTAAGGCTGCCCTACCTAACACCATACGTGGCACCTTGGGCGTAACAGCCAGCAAGCGCAAATTATTGACCGCCTGCACCCACCCCTGGCGAGTAAACGCCAGGGTGTGGCCAGGTATGGACCCTGGGTAGCAGAAGGCCGTAAACCCGATGACCGTTGATGACATCACTTCCGCCATAAAGCAGTGGCCGCGGAAAAAAGGCAGGCCATCTTCATTATGCGCCACCAGCGGTGTTTCTCCAGGAACCACCAAGGTGGTACAGCCATCTGGCGCGTGGGCCAACAGATCACCCCGGCAGTTCCAGGCAAATACTGCCTCAATGGGCAGATTAAGACCTTCCGCCAGACCTTCCAGCTCTTCCCATACCAGGGGAAAATCACGCTGGGTATTGGCGGCCATGGTGGCAACAGCATCCCGATGAACCGGGTCGTTGATCTCGGCCCAAATAGCGCTCGGTAGCAGAAACCGATGCACCGCGTCGCGCCCGGCGCGCCCAAGGGCAACGCCGATATCGTACGGGCGTCCGTTGATCACGTGCCAACCAAGTGAGCTTGCTTGATTAGACATGGCGCAGAAAATCCTTCATCCGGTCATTGGGTGGGTTATCGATGACATCAGCAGGGTTTGCATCAACCGCTATTTTGCCGTGCTCCATAAAGATCAAGCGTGTCCCCACCTGCTTGGCAAACGACATTTCATGGGTGACCACCACCATGGTCATCTGCTCTTCGGCCAGTTTGCGCATCACACTCAACACTTCCTGCTTAAGCTCAGGGTCAAGCGCCGAGGTGGGCTCATCAAACAGCATTACCTTGGGCTTGATCGCCAACGCCCTAGCAATAGCCACCCGCTGCTGCTGACCACCCGAAAGTTCGTGTGGGTAGTGGCGAGATTTATCCCCCAGGCCCACTTTTTCCAACAGCTCCTGGGCGCTGATGTCCGCAGCCTTGCGCCCCATGCCGCGCACATGGCGCTGGCCAAAGGCCACATTTTCCAGCGCGTTCATCTGGGGAAACAGATTGAACTGCTGGAAGACCATGCCCGCTTCCTGACGAATTTCGCGCAGAATTTTGTTCCCGCCCTTTACGCTCAGGCCATCGACGAGAAGATCGCCCGAGGTGATCATCTCCAGCCCGTTAATACAGCGTAGCAAGGTGGATTTTCCAGAACCAGACGGCCCGATGAGCACCACAACCTCGCCACGGTTGATGTC
>SKHS01000153.1 GCA_007116835.1 Halomonas sp. | reverse complement strand
CATGCCTGAAAGCTGTTGAAAGACCTTATGCACATCGGCACAGAGTGCCTTGTTGGCCGTCATCAGACTGTAGTCGGTATACAGCTTGGCGGTCTTAGAGTGGTAGTTGCCGGTGCCTAAGTGTGCATAGTGGCGTAGCTCGCCTTTTTCGCGCCGTACGATATGCAGCATTTTGGCGTGGGTTTTATAGGCCATAATGCCGTAAATGACGATGGCGCCTGCTTCTTGCAGGCGCGATGCTAGCTGCAGGTTATCGGCTTCATCGAAACGCGCCCGTAGCTCAATCACCACGGTGACTTCTTTGCCTTGGCTGGCGGCGTCTACTAGCGCACTGACAATCGGTGATTCTGCGCCGGTGCGATAGAGCGTCTGTTTAATGGCCAGCACATCTGGGTCCCGGGCAGCTTCCCGAAGCAGATCTTCGATAGGTGAAAAGGACTGGAACGGGTGGTGGAGCAGAATATCGCTTTTCGCAATCGCGCTAAACAAACTGCCGCCTTTCAGAATCTTGGGAATACTCGGCGTGTAAGGGCGGTAGAGCAGTTCCGGCCGATCAACATCGCCTAACACGGCCATCATACGCGTTAAATTCACTGGCCCCTGAACGCGGTATAAATCGTGGCTTTCAAGTTCGAACTGACGCAGTAAAAAGTTGGTTAGGTCATCTGGGCAGTTATCAGCGACTTCTAGGCGCACGCCGCTGCCATAGCGGCGCGCCAACAGCTCTCCGCGCAGCGCGGAAGCAAGGTCTGAGACTTCTTCTGGATCAACGGTCATATCGGCATTGCGGGTTAGCCGGAACTGGTAACAGCCGCACACGCGCATGCCGGGGAAGAGCTCATCGGCATGCGCATGAATCATAGAGGATAAGAAAATATATTCAGAGAAGCCTTCTGCGCACAGTTCCTTCGGCAGTGGCATTAAGCGCGGCAGCGAGCGGGGGGCAGGCAGAATTGCCATGCCGCCAGCGCGGCCAAAGGCGTCTTTTCCTTCCAGTTCAACAATAAAGTTCAGGCTTTTATTTACCAGCCTGGGGAAGGGGTGTGAAGGGTCTAAGCCGATAGGGCTAATCACCGGCATGATTTCATTATCGAAGAACGTGTGTACCCAGGCTTTTTGCTCGTCGGTCCACTGGTCGCGACGACGAAAACGTAGCCCTTGAGCTTCCAATGCGGGCAGCAGCGTTTCGTTCAATATTTGGTATTGACGGGCAATTTGCTGATGGGCGATGTCGGAAACCTCCGCCAGCACCGCTTTGGGTAAGCGACCGTCAGCAGCGGTGGTATCGTCGCCCAGCGCCAGCTGGTGCTTAAGTCCGGCAACTCTGATCTCAAAAAACTCATCCATGTTGGACGAGAAAATCAACAGAAACATTAGCCGATTGAGCAACGGGTGTGCGTCATCAAGGGCCTGCTCAAGTACGCGGATATTGAACTGCAGATGAGAAAGCTCGCGGTTGAAGTAGAGCTGTGGGTCGTCCAGGTCAGCTTCTGACAGCGACTCTCGTGCGTGAACTCCGGTGGGCGTACGGTTAATGCGTAACGGCAAAACCTCTCCTTCGCCACCTGTCAGTTCATGTGAAGGTACTGGCGTAGATTCTGTTGATTGGTCGTCCATGGTTGCCCCCGGTCGTGGTTCATGCCCATCATAGCGTGATAACGTTTATTAATAGATTATGCTGGGAAAAGATGACAAATAGGTGTCACCGATTTGTCATCTTGGAGGCGGAGGTCGTTATTTTAACGCTTTAAGAGGCGTGCTGCGTCTAAGGCAAAGTAGCTTAAGATGCCGTCAGCACCGGCACGTTTAAAGCACATCAGTGACTCAAGAATAACGCTGTCAGCGTCCAGCCAGCCGTTGTCGAAGGCGGCGCGATGCATCGCATATTCGCCGCTAACTTGATAAGCAAACGTGGGTACTTGAAGCTCGCTTTTCACCCGGCGCACCACGTCCAGGTAGGGCATGCCAGGTTTGACCATCACCATATCGGCACCCTCGGCAATATCCATTGCCACTTCATGCAGCGCTTCATCACTATTGGCAGGATCCATTTGATAAGTGCGTTTATCCGCCTTGCCGAGATTTGCTGCAGAGCCGACGGCATCGCGGAAGGGGCCATAATAGTGGGAAGCATACTTAGCGCTATACGCCATAATGCGTACGTTGTGAAGCTGCTCTTGTTCTAGCACTCGGCGGATTGCGCCAATGCGCCCATCCATCATATCGGAAGGTGCAACCACATCGGCGCCGGCTTCTGCATGGGAAAGCGCCTGTTTGAGCAGCGTGTCCACGGTGCGGTCGTTTTGCACATAGCCCTGCTCATCTATAATGCCGTCCTGGCCATGGCTGGTGTAGGGATCAAGCGCCACGTCGGTAATAATGCCAAGCTCAGGCAGCGCTTCTTTTAGGGCACGCACGCTGCGTTGTACAAGGCCGTTGGCGTTATACGCCTCTTCAGCGAGCTCGCTCTTGTGTTCTGCATCGATCACCGGAAATAGCGCAAGCGCAGGAATACCGAGGGCGTAAGCCTCACGCGCCTGTTCAATTAACAGGTCAATAGACAGGCGCTCAACGCCCGGCATAGAAGCCACCGCTTCACGCTGATGTTCACCTTCCAGCACAAAGACCGGCAAAATTAAATCGCTAGGCGTAAGCGTCGACTCTTGCATTAGGCGTCGTGAGAACTCGTCGCGGCGCATGCGGCGCAGGCGGGTGGCGGGAAAATGACGTGAACTAGGTGTGTTCAATGGTTCTCTCCAGGAAGTCACTAAATGTTGCCCGTCGTAGGGCTTGCGATGAGTATATCAGTCATCTCCTTAGGCGAAAGCTGGCTTGTGGTGGCTTTGTAGACTGACTAGAGTGAGTCTCTTAGCGGCACT
>SKHS01000076.1 GCA_007116835.1 Halomonas sp. | reverse complement strand
CATGTGCGGGTTATTCCAACCAAAGCCTTGGGTTTCAACATCAGAGGCTTCCGGCTCAGCGCTTAGCGCTGCGGCATCGCCATTACCATGGCATTTACCCACGGTATGACCACCCGCTGTTAGTGCGGCGGTTTCTTCATCGTTCATCGCCATACGGGCGAAGGTGAGGCGCACATGCTCTGCCGTCATAAGCGGGTCAGGCTGACCATTTACCCCTTCAGGGTTAACGTAAATAAGCCCCATTTGAACCGCTGCCAGCGGATTTTCCATAGTATCCGGCTTAGTAACATCAGCGTAGCGCTCGTCAGAAGGCGCTAACCACTCTTTTTCAGCGCCCCAATAAATATCTTTCTCCGGGTGCCAAATATCTTCACGGCCAAACGAGAAGCCGTAAGCGGGTAGCCCCATGGATTCGTAAGCAACCGTGCCCGACAGAATAAACAGGTCAGCCCAGCTGATTTTATTGCCGTACTTTTTCTTCACCGGCCACAGCAAACGACGTGCTTTATCCAGGCTGGTGTTGTCCGGCCAGGAGTTCAACGGCGCGAAACGCTGGCTACCAGTACCGCCGCCGCCACGACCATCAGCAATGCGGTAGGTGCCCGCAGCGTGCCAGGCAAGACGAATCATCAGGCCGCCGTAATGGCCCCAGTCGGCAGGCCACCAAGCTTGGCTATCGGTCATCAAGGCATGAACATCTTGCTTGAGGGCGTCAAAATCGAGTTTCTTGACCTCTTCCCGATAGTCAAAATCTGGATCCATCGGATTAGTTTTACGATCATGCTGATGCAGGATGTCTAGGTTTAGCGCTTCTGGCCACCAATCTTTGTTGGAGGTGCCAGTAGAGGTGTTGCCACCATGCATTACAGGACATTTGCCACTCATATTTTTCTCCCCTTCTTGCTCTTTGCCTTGGACCGGCCAAGGAAATAGACGGTCGGCGCTCTCACTGCTGTTGTTGCACTGGGTGCAACCTAGAGCGCGTCATCAACATGCTACAGTTTTAAAGCACCTTACTCATAGCTACAATTTGGATTTAATCAACAGATCGATAGTTATTACTTATTAACTGCTGCTTATTAAAAAAAAGCAGGGCGTTAGACGCCCTGCCCTTATTGCTATCAGGATAGCGTTTTCTAGCGTTTACTCCACCATTGGCAGCAGCGCGTTCAAACTATCGCGTGCATCACCATAGAACATACGCGTGTTCTCTTTGAAAAACAGCGGGTTCTCAATGCCAGAGTAGCCGGTGCCTTGGCCACGCTTACTGACAAACACCTGCTTGGCTTCCCACACCTTCAACACTGGCATGCCAGCGATGGGGCTGTTGGGATCTTCTTCCGCAGAGGGATTGACGATGTCGTTGGAGCCAATCACGATCACCACGTCAGTGCTGGCGAAGTCGTCGTTGATCTCATCCATTTCCAGCACGATATCGTAAGGCACTTTGGCTTCTGCCAAGAGCACGTTCATATGCCCGGGCAAACGCCCCGCCACTGGGTGAATACCAAAGCGCACGTTTTTACCCGATGCCCGCAGTTTGCGCACCAGATCACTCACCGCACTTTGCGCTTGCGCTACCGCCATGCCGTAACCCGGCACGATAATCACGCTATCCGCATCATTTAAGGCACTGGCTACACCGGCTGCATCAATGGCAATCTGCTCGCCCTCAATCTCAGCAGCGGGCCCCTGGGTACCACCAAAACCACCCAAAATAACGTTGATAAAGTTGCGGTTCATCGCCTTACACATGATGTAAGACAGAATCGCCCCTGAAGAGCCCACCAGCGCGCCGGTAACGATCAACAAATCGTTGGAAAGCGTGAAACCGATCGCCGCCGCTGCCCAGCCTGAATAGCTGTTCAGCATCGACACCACCACCGGCATATCCGCACCACCAATGCCCATAATCAGGTGATAGCCGATAAAGAAGGCCAGCGCCGCCAGCAAAATCAGTGTCCAGAAGCCAGCGCCATTGAGGTAAAGAATCGCGAGTAGCAATGAAAGCGCCGCCGCACCGGCATTGAGCTTATGCCCACCTGGCAGTTGACGAGGTTTGCCATCGACCTTACCTGCCAATTTACCAAACGCGACCACCGAACCGGTAAAGGTCACCGCACCGATGAAGATCGCGAACACTACCTCAAGCTGAAGGAAAGTAAGCTCGTCAGGGGCTTTTGTAGCCACCAACGCAGCAAAAGCGGAAAACTCTTGCATCACGCCATCAGCCGCTTGAGCTGCCAGCACCCGGCGGCGCTCTAAGTCCGCACTCCAGGCTACAAAGACAGCCGCCAACCCCACAAAGCTATGTAGCGCCGCTACCAACTGAGGCATTTCGGTCATTTCGACCTTGCCTGCTACATAAACACCGACCACAGCACCAATTAGCATGGCGGGAATCAGCCACCAGTAGCCGCCGATCCCTGGTCCGAAGGAGGTAAAGAACACCGCCACGGCCATACCCACAATGCCGTACCATACGGCACGCTTGGCTTTTTCCTGATTACTCAGGCCGCCTAGCGATAAAATAAATAGCACACTTGCCGCAATTGCCGCGGCAGATACGAATCCTTGTCCTAACATATCGTTTCTCCGCCGCTTAGGATTTTTGGAACATGGCAAGCATCCGGCGTGTCACCAGGAAGCCACCCACAACATTGATCGTCGCAATGAGTACCGAAATGGTCGCCAGCACAATGACGACCCCACTGCCTGAGCCGATTTGCAAAATTGCCCCTAATATAATGATCCCCGAAATGGCGTTAGTAACCGCCATGAGCGGCGTGTGCAGCGAATGACTGACTTTCCAGATCACCTGGAAGCCAATAAAACATGCCAATACAAACACAATGAAGTGCTGCATAAAGGAGGCAGGGGCTATTTGACCCAACAGCAGCATGAGCGCACCACCCACGGCGAGCAGACCAACTTGACGCTTTGTTTGCGCTTTAAAGGTGGCCAATTCAGTGGCTTTCTTCTCTTCAGGGGTTGGTTCTTTCTCTTTTTTCTTCGGCTTCGCCGCGGCAATCGCTTTTACTTTAGGCGGCGGCGGCGGGAAGGTGATATCGCCCTGGTGGGTGACCGTCGCACCGCGAATGACATCGTCTTCCATGTTGTGCTGGATAACGCCATCTTTCTCCGGCGTGAGATCGGTCAGCATGTGGCGAATGTTGGTGGCGTACAGCAGTGACGCTTGGGTGGCCATGCGTGACGGGAAGTCAGTGTAGCCAACCACCACGACGCCGTTATCAGACACTACGCGCTCATCCGGCTTGGTTAAATCGCAGTTACCGCCTTTTTCAGCGGCTAGATCAATAATCACCGAGCCAGGCTTCATGGCGGCGACCATATCTTCCAACCACAGCTTTGGCGCGGGCCTACCGGGAATCAGCGCCGTGGTGATAACGATATCGACATCCGGTGCTTGTTCGCGGAAACACGCCAGTTGCTTTTCGCGAAACTCTGGGCTTGAAGGCGAGGCATAGCCACCACTTTCCGAGCCGTCCTGGCTGTCCTCAAAATCGAGGAACAGGAATTCAGCACCCATGGATTCAATCTGCTCGGACACCTCTGGGCGCACGTCAAACGCACGCACCACGGCTCCTAGGCTGGTCGCGGTACCAATCGCTGCCAAGCCCGCTACACCTGCGCCGATCACCAGCACTTTAGCTGGTGGCACTTTACCGGCAGCGGTGACCTGACCTGTAAAGAAACGGCCAAAGTTATTGCCCGCCTCAATGACCGCACGGTAGCCCGCGATATTGGCCATGGAGGAGAGCGCGTCCATCTTCTGCGCCCGTGAAATACGCGGCACCATATCCATCGCAATAACGGTCGCGCCTTGGGCCTTACAGGTTTCCAACAGCGCTTCGTTCTGTGCTGGCCAGAAAAACGCAATCAGCGTCTGGCCTTCCCGCAAGTAGTGAGCCTCTGTTTCCGAAGGTTCACGGACTTTAATCACCACGTCCGCATCACGCCACAGCGCTTCCGCACTTTCCACAACGCTGACGCCAGCGTCGCGATACGTGTCGTCATTAAAGCCCGCGGCAGCCCCCGCGCCGGCTTCTACCAGGCACTCATGGCCTAGCTTTTGAAGCTGCTTAGCGCTCTCAGGAGTAAGCGCTACACGCGCTTCTCCTTGAGCTGTCTCTTTCGGTGCGCCTATTTTCACACGCTTTCTCCCTTAATTAGCCCATTTCCAGCGCCAGTACCAAAACGCTTACGTTTTCACCCCTGGCCATTGAGCGCTGAACCTTACTGCTAGCGCAAGTGATTACGCCAGATAGCAGTCTAGGATCTAACGCGGCGACCGCCAGTTACTATTCAACCTTGGATTCAACTGCGTTGTTTAACTACAACATGCACTTGAATTGGCATCAATCCCCACCAAAAGGGCGAGAAAACTACTCCCAAAGTACCGCAGGCAGTTTGCCCTACCAGTGATTAACTGAAGAAGTGGGTAGGGCAAACACGATGAACTGCCACCAACTCCCATATCAACACTCGCATGAACACTCACAACAACATGATTAACAACGCAGGAGAGTCTCTTATGTGGACCAAACCGACCTATCACGATATGCGCCTTGGTTTTGAAGTAACGCTGTATATCTCTACCCGCTAATCTCTAGCAACCGAGTCACGGCCCCTGTCTTTAGCAACTCATTCTTACCGGGCAGGGGCTTTCACCGCAGCACCAACGTAGGAGGCCAGCCTATGCAGGTTTTAGTTCTTGGGGCTGCCGCAGGCGGCGGCTTTCCCCAGTGGAATTGCAACTGTCCGAACTGCTATCACGCTCGCCAGGGCAGTGCCGACCATCAGCCGTGCACCCAGTCATCGATCGCGTTAAGCGTGGATGGCAAACAGTGGTTGCTATGCAATGCGTCCCCTGACATTCGCGCCCAGCTCAATGCTAATCCGGAATTATGGCCAAGCGAGCTGCGTGGCAGCGGTGTTCGCGGCGTGCTGCTGGTGGATGCCCAGATCGACCACGTCACCGGGCTACTTTCACTAAGAGAGGGCTGCCCGCTGGAGGTATGGTGCACGCCCAATGTGCATCGCGATTTATCTACCGGCTTTCCGCTCTTCCCGATGCTGGAGCACTGGGGCGGACTGCAGTGGCAGCCGATTGGGTTGGAAAATCAGCAGGAAGTTACCGAATTTTCGATTCCCTTTCTGCCCGATATCGCACTCACCGCCTTTGCACTACACAGCAATGCCCCGCCCTACTCACCACGGCGCGGCGCACCCTCCTGTGGCGATAATTTAGGGCTGTATATAGTCGACCGCCGCAGCGGCAAGTCGCTTTGCTATGCCCCTGGTCTTGGCAACCCAACACCGCTGGCGATGCGTTTCTTAAACGCTGCTGATGTGGTGATGGTCGATGGCACCCTGTGGGAAGACAATGAAATGCAGACACTCGGCGTTGGCACCTCTACAGGCCAACAAATGGGTCATCTCGCGCTCAATGGCAACGGCGGTATGTGTGAGCTGTTGAGCGAACTACCCAGCAGCACGCGGCGCATTTTGATTCATATCAACAACACTAATCCGATATTGAACAGCGCAAGCGATGCAGCGAAAACGGTGCAGGCCGCAGGTATCGAAACCGCTTACGACGGTATGAAACTTACCCTATAGCCGACCTGTTTCTTTACAGAGCACTGACATCAGCAGCACTAACAATAACAATCAGGAGATAGATCATGGCGCTGACAGCGATAACGCCCTGCGCTTCTACCACCCCGCTCAGCCGGGAGGCGTTCCGTGAAGCGCTAATGAGTAAAGGGCAGTACTACCACCTTAACCACCCCTTTCAGCAGGCGATGGCCAATGGCGAACTTACCCGAGAGCAACTGCAGGGCTGGGTGGCTAACCGCTTTTACTACCAGCTGATGATTCCCCAAAAAGATGCCGCGCTGCTGGCCAACTGCCCCGATGCCGCTACCCGCAGGCGATGGGTACAACGCCTGCTTGACCACGACGGCCACGCTGAAGATGAAGGCGGAATTGAAGCCTGGTTGGCGCTCGGTGAAGCCGTAGGGTTACCGCGTCATACGCTGCTTTCCCAGGAGCGTGTGTTACCCGGCGTGCGCTTTGCAGTTGATGCCTACCGCCACTTTGTCGCCCGTGCGCCCTGGCAGGAGGCAGCGATCTCATCGCTGACTGAACTGTTTGCGCCACTTGCCCACCAAAACCGCTTGGATACCTGGCCCCAGCACTACCCATGGATCAACGAGCAGGGCTATCGCTATTTCCGCAAGCGGCTCAGCGAGGCCCGCCGAGACGTTGAGCATGGCCTGGAAATCGCCTTAGGCGTATGTACGACCGTGGCACTGCAGCAGCGCGCGCTGGACATTCTGCAATTTAAGCTTGATGTGCTGTGGAGCATGCTGGATGCCATGACCATGGCCTATCAGTTAGACCGCCCGCCTTATCACACCGTCACCCGCGAAGCGGTATATCACCGTGGGCTTGAGCACTCACATTACTAGGCCATGATCGACCAGCGTTGGGGAATTCACCATGTCACAACAACTCGCCATGTCACATCACGATATTTACCAGCTGCGACGCGGCTGGCGCTTACAGTGGGAAGCCATTCAGGGCTGCCACGTTATTCTCTACCCCGAGGGCATGGTCAAGCTCAGCGCGACTGCCGGCGCGATTCTTGAACAGGTCGACAGCCAGCAAACTATCGGCGACATTATCGCCACCCTACAGCAGCGCTACCCAGGCGCAGAGACCTTAGCAGACGACGTCGTGCAGTTTATCGATGAAGCCCGCAGCAACGGTTGGCTAGCCGTGAAGGAGGTGCATTGTGGCTAATAAAAACATGCTCAATCAACATTCCGCCAACCCAGCCGCTGAAGCGACCTCACCGCCTTTATGGCTGCTGGCGGAACTCACCTACCGCTGCCCGCTGCAGTGCGCTTACTGCTCTAACCCGCTGGCCTTTACCCGCTACCAAAATGAGTTGGATACCGATGCGTGGTTTAGCGTACTGCGCCAAGCCAGGGCCATGGGGGCGGCTCAGTTAGGGTTTTCCGGCGGCGAGCCGCTGATTCGCCAAGACCTGGAAGCGCTAGTAAGTGAAGCACGCACGCTTGGCTTTTATACCAACCTGCTGACCTCCGGCGTGGGCCTCACTGCCCAGCGGGTAGACGCCCTGGCAGAAGCAGGTCTGGATCATATCCAGATTAGCCTACAAGCCGCCGACCCCGAACTGGCCCAGGCGCTGGCAGGCTCTGCCAAGGCTCACGCCAACAAGCTGGCGATGGCCAAAGCCGTCAAATCGGCAGGCTACCCCATGGTGTTGAACGTGGTGCTGCATCGGCACAATATCGATCAAATTGGCGACCTGATTGCGCTTTGCGATGAGCTAGGCGCAGATGCGGTTGAACTGGCCAACTGCCAATATTACGGCTGGGCGTTTTTGAACCGCCAAGCGCTGATGCCCACCCGTGAACAGCTGATACGTGCCGAAGCGGAAACCAACCGCTGGCGTGAAACACTCGCGGCGCGTGGCCGCGATATGTCATTGCTGTTTGTGGTGCCGGACTACTTTGAACAAGCGCCTAAAGCGTGCATGGGCGGTTGGGGCAGTATTTTTATGACCGTTGCTCCAGATGGTGCCGTATTGCCCTGCCATAGCGCCAGGGAGCTGCCGATGGCGTTTCCCAACGTCAAAGAGACATCACTGCAGGACATTTGGTACCAAAGCGATGCCTTCAACCGTTTCCGCGGCACCCAGTGGATGCCGACGCTTTGCCAACAGTGCGACGATCGCGATAAAGACCATGGCGGCTGCCGCTGCCAAGCTTATTTGTTAACCGGTGATATGAACGCCACTGACCCCGTGTGCCAACACTCTCCTCAGCATGGGTTGTTAGAGAGCCTGATCACAGAAAATGCCACAATCACTTCTGATCAAGCGACCCTGATTCCCCGCAATGCTCGCCAGTCAAAGCTGTTGCAAACAAAGCAGTTGCAGGGTCAGGCTGAAAGTCAGAGTGGCTTGAGTCAGAGTGGCTTGGCAGCGCCTTCGCCCCGCCAACCGCCCGAGCTGATTTATCGGCAATAAACCTAGTTAACCTATTAAGGCTCGCAGGTAGCTCGCTCAGCATGAGCGGGCAGCTGCGGGCAAACAGCGGCTAACGAATGACCGCTCGCTTGCCAGCCATCCACCCCATTGGGGTACCAATACAGCCCTTCATAGCCCATTGCCTCAGCACGCCGGGCAGCGTTCCAGGAAAGCCAGCAGTCAGCCCGGCAGAAAAACACCAGCGGTACCGCCTCTGGATGCTCGCGAAACGCATTAAGTGCATCGCTGAAATAGTCGACCCACGCATCTTCCAGCGCAGGTGCGCCAACGTTGGGCAGCCAAACGCTATCAGGAATGGTTAGATGAGGGCTATCCTGTAAAAACAGGCCGTCGCGCCAGGGCAGTGCATTAACATCTACCAGTATCACAGGCGATGCGTCCACCAGGGATTGAAAGGCATGGTCATCTAGCACGGTGACTCCCGGTAACGCAGCCGTCACAGGAGCCTTGAAAGGCGGTAACCGGTAGCCTTCTTTGTTGAAAGACGCTGACTGGTGAAAGGGGGCTGAGGGCTGTTCAGCCCCGGCTAGCATACTGAACAGCCCGCCTGCCCAGACACCCCCTATCCAGATCCCCCTCATACAGCAACGGCGCACAGGATGCGCCGAGTCGATGGTCGCCATACGCTTTACTCCCAGTCGAACGGACAGGCGGTACACCCCTCCATTTGCGCCAGTTGAAAGTTACCGTAGTGGATGCGCGCACCGGTCATATCGGCATTATTCAGGCGGGTAATGTTCATTTTGGCTTCCTGCAGGTTGGCATCACGCAGGTCGGCACCGATAAGGTTGACCTTATTCATCCACGCCATTTCCAGGTTACTACCCAGCAACGTCGCCGCTTGCATGCTGGCACCGGATAGACGAGCAAACCCAAGGTTGGCACCCGTTAAGTCGGCGTGGTCAAAAATCGCGCCTTGGGCGTAAATACTCCAGCTATCTAGCCCAATTAAACTCGCATGGGAAAGGTCTGCGCCTCGCAGATGCGTGTTGGGCATGCGCGCACGATTAAGGTTGGCATGGCGCAGCGATGCGCCTTCAAAATCAACGCTACGTAAATTGCTGTGACGAAAGTCCGCATTATCTAAATTGCTGCCCGCAAAGTTAGCCCCTTGCAGGTCAAGGTTGGAAAAGTCGCCGCCGGATAGATCCATGTCCGCGCACTGGGTGCCAGGCACCAGCTGGCAACCGTTAAACACAGGGGGGGCAAATTCATCATAGCTGCTGTCTGCCGAGGCAGTGGCGGCTGTACCAACGGCCCCCATGCAGAGTAGCAGACCGACTATTTTTCGAGCACTGCGATGGGCGTTAACACGACGGTAGGAGCGCTGGGCGATACGATTTTTCATTATTATTCTCTCCATCTAAAAAAGGGCGGCACATGCCGCCCAAACACACGCGAATAACTTAACGATTAGCCAGATCTTGTACGAAGGAAGGCAGTTTAAAGACCCAGAACGAGCCGCCCTGCGCAATCGGTCGCGTCAGCTCAGCCATATCACCACCCCATAGTGGAACTGCGCCGCCGTAGCCTGCGGTAACACCAATGTATTGCTCACCATCCATTTCCCAGGTGATCGGTGGTGAGATGATGCCGGTACCGACTTGGAATTTCCAAAGCTCTTCACCAGTTTCAGCGTGGAACGCTTTAAAGTAGCCATCCCCTGTGCCGGTAAACACCAGATTACCGTGGGTCGCCAAGACACCTGCCCATAATGGCATTGGTTCTTTATGCTCCCAGGCAAACTCACCCGTGATTGGGTCAACAGCTCGTAAAATACCAACATGATCGTCGTACATGCGTTTAATGCGGAAGCCCATGCCTAGATAAGCGGCCCCTTCCACGTAGTCGACTTCTTCTGTCCAGTAATCTTCCTTCCAATGGTTACCAGGCACGTAGAACAGCCCCGTGTCTTGGCTATACGCCATCGGGTTCCAGTTTTTACCGCCAAGGAAGGGTGGCGACACTTCAACGGCTTCAGAGCGCGTTTCCCCCTCTTTCAAGCGCGCAGGACGCTGGCCTTCCACCTCTACCGGGCGGCCTGTTTCCAAGTCAATGTGGGTGGCCCAGGTGATGTTATCGACAAACGGGAAGGCATTAATCAGCTCGCCGTTGGTACGATCAGTGATATAGAAGAAGCCGTTACGGTCGGCGTGGGCACCGGCGTTAACCATTTCGCCGTTTTCATCTTCGTACTCGAACAACACGATCTCGTTATTGCCTGAGAAATCCCAGGTATCATTGGGGGTGTGTTGGTAGAACCACTTCACTTCACCGGTGGAGGGGTCAACCCCTAGCTGGCCAGAGGTATAAAGACTGTCGTAGTCAGATGGGTCGCCATCTTCTGAGGTGCGTGCCCAGCCGTTCCAAGGCGCGGGGTTGCCTGCCCCAATGATGATGGTATTGGTATCGGGATCAAAGCTGGCACTCTGCCACGGCGCTCCACCACCTTGGCTCCAGGCTTGCACTTTACCGGTTTCGCTATCGGGGTCATCAGGCCAGGAAGGCGCGCTAGCGTCGCCTGTTGGCGTGCTCTCTTCACCATTCAAGCGGCCCACATGACCTTCAACAAAGGGCCGCATCCAGATCTCTTCGCCGGTCTCTACGTCACGGGCATAGAGCTTACCGACAATGCCAAATTCATTGCCTGAAGAGCCATGAATCAGCATGACACGGCCCGTTTCCTGATCCTCCACAATGGTGGGCGCCCCAGTCATGGTGTAACCCGAGCGATGGTCACCAAAACGCTCGCGCCACACCACGTCACCGGTATCCTTATTCAGCGCGACGATGCCCGCATCCAGGGTGCCGAAGAACACCTTATCGCCGTAAATGGCCGCACCGCGGTTGACTACGTCACAGCAGGGGCGAATATCGCTGGGCAGGCGATGATTGTAGGACCACAGACGCTGGCCGGTACGCGCATCAATGGCGAAAATACGTGAATAAGAGCCGGTGACATAGATTACCCCTTCATGGATCAGCGCTTGGGACTCTTGACCACGCTGCATTTCATCACCGAAGGAGTGCGACCACGCGGGGGAAAGCATCTCTACGTTGTCAGCATTAATTTGGTCGAGCGGGCTGTAGCGTTGCGCTTTCACACCCATGCCATACATCAACACGGTTTCAGTGTTGTCATGGTCATTGAGAATATCATCCCAGGTCACCTGGCTGGCGTTAGCTGTCATCGCAACGCCACCTATGCCTAGCGCAGAGGCATAAGCAACGGCGGCGGTGAGCGTACGCAGGCGAAAGGGCCACGAAATGTTACGAGCTGACGTGTTGTTATTGGTAGCGTATGTCATGGGTTTTCCATCCGAGTAATGATCACAATGCAATGGCTGCAAAGCGGCCAAGCTGCTGCTTGCGTGGTGTTTGCAAGACTAAGCTCAGCTTAGAAGCTCGGATAAAAAACCAACCTACCCCTCCAGTCGCGTTCTCATCCTGATTTAGCACTACTTCCAAAGGAGGAGCCCAGCGATGCCTAAGGTGCTATAGGGACTAAGCGCTGGCCTGCCTATGCTCACTCAAGTGACGTGATATCGACCCCCCTTGAGGAGCATTCCCATGACCATTACAAAAAACGTGCTGACAAAAACGCAGCTGACACAAACCACCCCGACAAAAACGCCCTTACGCTTCTGCGGCCAAGCCGGTGCCATCGCCCTTGTTGCATTGCTGGCGTCACCGCTGGCGTGGTCACATGGCGATGTCACCCCTCAGCCAGTCGATATTAAGGGGTTAGAGCTTCTGGGAGACGAGTGGCTAGAAGAGAACCCCTACCGTGAAGATCATCCCCAGCACGAACTAGCCGTGGATATCGGTGCCCGTGCCTATAACAGTAACTGCGCAGCCTGCCACGGCCTAGAGGCAAAATCTGGCGGCATCGCCCCCGACCTACGTGAGCTTGAAAACGGCGCATGGGGCGATGAGTGGTACAAAGAGCTGGTCACCAACGGTGCTGAACGCAACGGCCGCGTACTGATGCCACGAATGTCCGACTACGTTAGCCAAGAAGGCCTCTGGGCCATCCGTACGTGGCTGGAAACCGTCAGCATGGAAACCACTAAAGGCCAATAACACGCATAGCGGGGAGGCATCATGGTTTTATTAACGCAGACGTTCATCCCTCCACGGCTCGCCGCGACCCTCGCGGCGCTTGCCTGCCTTTTAATTAGCGTGTTTCCGCCGGCCTCTCACGCGGCGACACTGAATACCGCCGAAAAAGACCCGCTTAATTCCTTTATGTGGCCTGTTTACCGCGAACGCTTCTTGGGCGATGCCTCCGTGGTATTTGACGAGCGAGTCATCGTGAACGCACCAAGGTTTGCCGAAGACTCAGGACAAGTCCCCATTGAGCTCGACGCCAGCGCCCTAGAGGCCAGCGGTGAACCAATCACCGATATTATCGCCTGGGTCGATCTCAACCCCATTCCCCGCCTATTCACGTACTCACCAATGAGTCACGGCTTAGCCAAGCTTTCGCTGAATATTCGTTTGGAACAAGCCTCCGCCGTGCGCGTCGCGGTGAAGCAGGGAGATACCTGGCATGTTGGCGGCACCTACATTGAAGCAGAAGGGGGCGGCTGCACCACACCCGGTATTGCCACCGCTGACACTGACTGGGAAAACACCTTCGGCGAGCTACAGGGCCGTTTGTTCGACAATGAGGATGAGCAACGCCTGCGGTTGCGCCTTTCTCACCCCATGGACAGCGGCTTAATCCCCAGTCAACCGGCCTTTTACGTGCAGTCGTTTGAAATGCTCGACCATCAGGGCCAGCAAGTGGCCACCTTGGATATCGAAGCCTCGGTAAGCGCCAACCCTACCTTAGGGCTGCATATGCGCCCCTCGCCGGGTGGCTATGTGATTGGTGCACGGGACAACAACGGCAATCGTTTTTCCATGGGCCTTCAGCCATGAAAGCGCACTTCTTAGGTAGTCTAGCGGCACTGCTAGCCGCCCCGCTGTTGGCCAGCGAGCCGGTAATGTTCTGCGAACGTCCGCTTGTGGCTCAACCAGTTGCGGAAAACACCTGGATGGTGGAAGGCCTAACAGAAGAGCTTTCCACCAGCAACTGCGGCCACATCGGCAACCAGGCGTTTATTGCCACGCCCAACGGCGTCATTCTCATCGATAGCGGCAGTAGCCCACACTTTGGCGAGGCGCTAAAAACGCTGATTGCTCAGCACACCTCTCAACCCGTAAGGTGGGTCTTAACTACCCACCACCACCCCGATCACTTTTTCGGCAATGCCGCCTTTGACAAGGCACAGCACCTCACTCTGGCCACGACCCGCGACCTGATGGCTCGCGACACAGACGCGCTGATCGACAACGTCGAGCGGCTGACCGGGCGCAGCTTGGAACGCTCGTCTGTTGCCCTACCCGAGGTGATTGAGGCCGGTGACATAACGCTGGGCAGCTACCCACTCACCCTATATGCCATGAGCGGCCATAGCGGGGGGGACCTGGTGATTATGGATCACGCCACCGGCGTGCTGTTTTTGGGTGACATGGGCTTCTACCAACGCGCTGCCGCTACCGCTCACACCCCTGGCCTTCAACAGTGGCTGGAAGAACTACACGACCTACGCATACTCAATGCCACCATCGCGGTGCCCGGCCATGGCCCCAGCGCTCCCCCCGCAACGATCATTGACCAAACCATTGATTACCTTGAATGGCTAGACCAGCGCCTCAGCGACGTGGCTAGCGAAGGGTTGGGGGCCAATCACGCCTTGGCTGGTGAATTACCTGACACGTTTAGCACCATCGCACTCGCCGAATACGAGTTTACCCGCAGCGTGATGCAGCTTTACCCACGCTATGAAGCACGGCTGCTGTGGGGCGCCCCACACTAAGGAGCACGCCTATGCGACTTACCCTGGCGGATGCCGCCGAGCCCTGCGACACCCTGAACGAACTGCATAGCGACACCGAGACGGTTTACTGGCTGGCTCGCTGCCCGCAAACGGGCGACATGCAGCTTTGGCAATGGCGCGCTAATAGCAATGAGCCGCCGCACTGTGTAATAGAAGAGGCGGTGGGTAGCCGCGTGAACCAGTACGGCGGCGGCAGCTACACGCCACTGCTAGGGGGCGTCGTATGGGTGCGCCAGCACGATCAGGCCATCATGCAGCTCGGCCACCACGGTAAAAGCTACTGCTGGCAACAGCGCCCGCAAACCGCCTACGGTGGGCTGTGCGCCGACCCTAAGCGCCAGCGAGTGATTGCGGTAGAAGAGGACCATCAAGGTCAGCGGTTGGTCGCCATTACTGACAACAACAGAACTGGCAAGAACAGGACTGACAAGAGCAGGCAAGTACTGGTAGAAGGTGCCGATTTCTACGGCGCGCCAATAGTAAGCGATGACGGCAACTATTTAGCCTGGGTGAGCTGGTCACTGCCTTATATGCCCTGGCAGCGCAGCCAGTTGCACCTCGCACAGGTGGCGGCTAACGGCGCGCTACAGGCCTTTGATAGCTGGGACTTTGGCACAGCAATTAGCCAGCCACAGTTTGGCCCGCACAACGCGCTGATCTGCATGAGCGATCATGCTGGCTGGTGGCAACCCTGGCAGGTTAATCTGGCCTCCCCCATGTGTCTGAGCAGCGCCCCCGTTGATCACATCACCACGCCATGGCAACTGGGTGAGCGCCAGCACGCTTGGCGAGACAATCGGCAGGTTTACTGCCAACTACACCAGGGTGCAGCGCAGCTATACCGCCGTACCGGCGAGCAGGTGGAAGCACTGCTACCCGACCCCGGCCGCGTGGCAAGCATCACGCTGGCACAACACGGCGATTACGCCATAGTGCAAAGCGCCACCAGCGGCGCCCAGCTTATACGGTTCAACGAAAATGGCTCACGCAGATACTTAGTGGGTAACGTCGTGGGTAACGCACACTCAGTGGATAGCACAAACTCAACGGGTAGCGTAATCGCAAAAGCACCTGCCACCGCCCAGTGGCTTGAAGCGCCGGTGGGTAATAAAGGCGAAACGGTTCACGGCTTTTTCTACTCAGCCTCAGCCAACCGCGCTACGCCAATGATTGTGCGCGTTCACGGCGGGCCAACCGCCGCCACCTATCCCATCTACGACCCGCTGGTGGCCTATTGGCAGCAGCAGGGCTTTCACGTTTTAGATATCAACCCCCGTGGCAGCGGCAACTTTGGTCGCCGCTACCGTGAAGGGTTAGCCGGCCAGTGGGGCGTCAGCGATACCGAGGATGTGATTGCCCTGGTAAACGCCGTCTGCGCACGCTTTGCGATTGACACAGCCCGCTGCTTTATTCGCGGCCAAAGCGCTGGTGGATTTACCGCCCTCAATGCCCTAGCGGCCACGCCACTGTTTGCTGCGGCCACCAGCCTGTACGGTGTCACCAATGCGCTCACACTAGCGGCACAAACGCACCGCTTTGAGTCCGGCTATCTGGGCTGGCTAATCGGCGATGACGCCCTGCTAGCTCAGCGCAGCCCTGCCTCTCAGATCAGCCTGTGCACAAGACCTATTCAGGCGCTGTTTATTCAAGGTGGCAAAGACGCGGTGGTGGTACCGGAGCAGACACACGCCATGGCGCGACATATTGAGCAGCATGGTGGCGAAGCACAAACACTGCTGTTTGATAACGAATACCATGGTATTCGACACCCTAAAGCCCGAAGAACCATGCTGGCCCGCGAGCTGGCCTTTTATCAGCATTTTTAATCACGTTTTAACAATATTTTTAATCGCACGTACATCAACAGCGTGCTTTATACCCCGCGACAGCACCAAGGTCGTAGCGCAACAACCCCCTAAGGTGCTTAAGATAATGGTTAATAACTATAAACGAGACCGCCCCATGACATCGCCGCTCACGCAACTTCGTAAGTTTGTCGCTCCTGAAATTATTTTTGGCGACGGTGCACGCCACGCTGCAGGCAACTATGTCACCACCTTCGGCGCAGAAAAGGTGCTACTGGTCTCTGACCCCGGCGTGCTGCTGGCGGGTTGGGTCGCCGATATTGAAGCCAAGTTGCTGGAAGCCAACATTGCCGTTGAGCGCTTTACCGCCGTATCGCCCAATCCACGGGTCGATGAGATTATGGCCGGCGCTGAGATTTACCGTGAAACCGGCTGCAAAGCGATTGTGGCGGTAGGCGGCGGCAGCCCCATGGACTGCGCCAAAGGCATTGGCATTGTCACCGCCCACGGCGGCCACATTCTTGATTTTGAGGGAGTTGATACGATTCGCGTGCCCATTCCGCCGCTGATCTTTATTCCCTCAACGGCGGGCACCTCGGCGGATATTTCACAGTTTGCGATTATTTCCGACCAGCAGCGACGCATGAAATTCTCAATCATCAGCAAGGCCGTGGTGCCGGATGTATCGCTGATCGATCCTGAGGTCACCATGACCATGTCGCCCTATCTCACCGCGTGTACTGGGATCGACGCGCTGGTGCATGCTATCGAAGCGTTTGTTTCAACCGGGAGTGGGCCGCTAACCGATGCCCACGCCTTAGAGGCCATGCGCTTAATTAGCAGCCATCTCGAAGCACTGGTGGCGAACCCCACCGATGGCGAGCTGCGTGCCCAAGTAATGCTGGGTAGTATGCAAGCAGGGCTGGCGTTTTCTAATGCGATTTTAGGCGCAGTACACGCGATGTCCCATAGCTTGGGTGGCTTCTTAGACTTACCCCACGGCCTGTGTAACGCCATGTTGCTAGAGCATGTGGTGGCCTATAACTACGAAGCCGCTCCGGATCGTTTTAAACGGGTTGCCGACGCCGTTGGTATCGACTGCCGAGGGCTGTCACAGCAGCAGGTTAAACAGGCACTATTTACGTACTTGGTTGATTTAAAACATGCGGTTGGATTGGGCGGAACCCTAGGGATAATGGGTGTCTCACGCAGCGATGTGCCGTTTCTCACCAACCATGCGCTGGGCGATCCCTGCATTCTGACTAACCCTCGTCGCTCCAACTCACGTGACGTGGCGGTGGTCTACGAAGAGGCCCTATGAAAAAAGCTAGCGACCCCTCGGGCTTTTCGGTCAGCGACCTGCTCGGGCTAGGTCAGCAGTCGGCGCGTAAAAGCTACTATCGCGAGCTTTCCGTGCGCTTAGAAGAGCTGGAAGTTGAGCGCAACCGCTATAAGTGGCTATTTGAAAACGCGCTACACGGTATTTTTCAGGCGTCGCTTTCCGGCAAGCTGCGCGCCGCCAACCCGGCGCTTGCCGCCATGCTCGACGATCCCTGCGTGACGCATACGTTAGAGCGCTGCGCGCGCTTTGATGCTCTATTTGTCAGTCGCACAACTGGCCAGCAGCTGCGCGACCTACTGCTCTCCCACGGCCACGTAACGGGCCATACCACCTTGCTGCAGGCTGCCTCTGGCCGCCAGGTGCCTGTTGCTATTACGCTGATAAAAAAGCCCGCCGAGCTGGCTGGAGACGAAGACCTAATTGAAGGTTTTGTTGCCGATATTACCGAGCGTGAACGCGCCCGCCAGCATTTAGAGACGCTCAACGCCCATTTGGAAGCGCGGGTTGCTGACCGCACCCAAGCGCTTGAACGACTCAACGAGGAGCTTAGAAGCGCCCGTGATGCCGCTGAGTTTGCGAACCAGAGTAAAGACCGCTATCTAGCCGCCGCTAGCCATGACCTGCTGCAACCTATGAATGCAGCACGTTTGTTAGTAGCGTCACTACAGGAGCGGCTGATTAACAGCGATAATTTAGCCCTGGTTGAGAGCGTTCAAAACTCGCTGGAAGGTGCCGAAGCGATACTTTCCGATCTGCTTGATATCTCCCGCCTGGACCATGGTCAGGTGCAGCCTCAGCTACGCCACTTTAAGCTCGACGATATCCTCAGCAACTTGGCTGATGAATTTACCCCGGTGGCACAACGTAAAGGACTAACGTTGCGCTACGTCCCTTCTCATCAGGCGGTGACCAGTGACCCTTATCTACTCAGCCGCATTGTACGTAACTTTCTGGCTAACGCCTGTCGCTACACCCAGCGTGGCGGGATCTGCCTAGGCATTCGCCGCCATAGTGACGACAGCCTTGCCGTGCAGGTAGTTGATAGCGGTATTGGCATTCCCGAAAGCGACTACCAACTGATTTTCCGCGAGTTTCACCAACTCAACGCCACCCGCGCGCGTGACCGCCAGGGCGTGGGCTTAGGGCTTGCCATTGTGGAGCGAATTAGCCAGCGCCTAGAGCACCCACTCTCGGTGCGCTCAGCACCCGGCCAAGGCTCCTGTTTTGCGGTTAAGGTACCCCGTGCTAGCGGCATTTCCTTTAGCCAAGCCCCCGCCCCTAGCACGCCGCCCTCCGCTGGCGCCGAGTTCGAAGGGCTGCGCGTGCTGATCCTGGATAACGAGCCGACGATTCTGGAAGGCATGGCGCTGCTGCTCAGCGAATGGCAGATCAGCTGTGATACCGCTCTGGATGTCGATACCGCTAAAGCCTGCCAGGAGGCACCGGATATGCTGTTAGTTGATCTTCACCTAGATGATAACGTCACTGGCCTAGAGGCTATTCGCCAACTTCGCCAGCACTGGCACGACCCGCACTTGCCAGCAGCTATTCTCAGTGCCGACCGCTCTGACCACTGGCAGAGGCGGCTGCGTCATGCAGGCGTTCCGCAGTTAAACAAGCCGGTACGACCCGGCAAACTGCGCGCGCTGCTGCGTAGCCTGCTCAATGGCTAAGCTCAGTTTCCAACAAGCCTGTATCTCCCTACCTAACGGGGTGCAGGGAGTGCTGGCCCAGGCGCCCCAGTTAACCCACGCTCACGTTAGCATCGCCATTGCGGCAGGCTACTTGGATGAGCCACCCGCCCTGCCTGGGCTGGCCCACCTGTTAGAGCACGTGCTGACCACAGCGCCACTGGAAGCCTCTTCTAACACCAGCCTGCTCACCTGGCTTGCCCAGCACCAGGGCAGCCTGAATGCCCATACTGATGACTACGTCACTGATGTGCACTTCTCGATATCAGCAAACAAACTAGAAGCAGCGGCGCTCACCGTTGCCCGTCAGCTCGCTAGGCCACCGCTGCCCTTATCGACTATTCGCGCTGAAGTGGCGGCGATCGATGCCGAGTGGAACGCCCGTCAGAACAGCGCCCAAATGCAACGTCTGGATGCCCTCGCGGCACTTGCTGACCCACAGCATGTTGGTGCAGGCTGCCGCCATGGCAACGCGCAAACCCTAGGCAGTGACACGGTGCTGCTACTTAAAGCGCTCACCACGTTTCATCGCGCCTATTACCATGGCAGCCGCGTTAGCATCGCCATTATCAGCCCCTGGGAGATAGTAGACATGACGCGCCTTGCCCAACACATGGCAGCGCGGTTTAGTCCATCACCACCCAACGCGCCTTCGCTTTCCATTGCGCCCCGTTGGAGCCGCCAGCTCAGCGCGAAGGTAGCCAGTACGAGCAATACCGTTGAGCTACTGTGGCCATTGCCATCGGCCATTGCACGTCATCAGCTTATCGCCCTTAGCGGCTTAGCTGATGCGGTACAGCAAGGCTATTTTGTAGAACAATTTCCTGATTCGATTACCGACTACCGCGCAACTCTGGCCCCTAGCGGGGCGACAGACGCCTTTAGCTTACTGTTAAGTGGCACTGCAACACAGGAACAGGTGAAAGCCCTTGCGGCTGCTCTAAGTGAGCGCTTAGCAATCTTCTTCACACCCCTGCCCGGGACAACACCTAACGATCACGACACGATTTGGCAGCCACCCGTTGATACGGTGCAGTTAGCTCCTGCTTGGTTTGCACACGCCCGCCGCCAAGCGCTTGCTCGTCGTTTCGCTACGCCGCCCTCTGAACATCAACCGGCCCCAAGCCCGTTCTCCGCTGGCAACGTCCGTTGGCTAATCGGTAACGCGCCTACATCGGCTTCACCTCGCGCTGTTGATGCCTCCCCAACGCCTTTCCCCACCGTGCAGTGTTGGTGCGGTCAGTACGCTGTTGATGAGGATTTCGGTGCACTTGCCGATAACGCCTGGGCGGCCTGCTTTGTGCCGGGGGCAATGATTGTCCCCAGCCCGCTCACCGCTCAGCGGCTGGCGCTTCAGGGCATTGTCTTCAAGCAAGAGAACTCACCCCATGGTAGTTGGGTAATAGTGATGGGGAGTCAAGCCAATCACGCTATGGTGGCGCTATTAGAAAAAGCCACATTAGCTGCCCCCAACGCTCATGAAGGACTGCTGGCTCAGCAGCTGGTTCAGCGCTTAGCGCCGCTGCCTGCCACACCTGCGCTATGGGTTTCCCATGACACAGAAGCCGCAGTCGTTTGCAACGCACTAGCGAACTTGGCGAGCCGCATTGAAAAACACACGGTGCAGGCTTCTCTCGCCGACTTACCATCCAGCACCGCCATCATGCGGACACTGAGCCTACCGGGCACTTCCAGCCAGCGATTGCTATTGGCACTTGCGGAGCAGCATCACAGCGCGGCTTTTTTTCAGCAGGCACGCTACGACCATCACTTGGGCTATGTGGCGGCAGTTCGCAGGGGCGACGGCGCGCCTTGCTCACTTGGCTATGTCGTACAAACCAGCAAAGATGCTGGCTCGGCAGGGATGAAACAGATAGAGGAAAGACTAATAGCAATCACCGATGCCCTCTGGAAAACGTCGAATGGCGTTCTGCAGACGTACCTGCCAACGCTAACACCGCCTGAAACGCCACTGGCTGCGCTGATTCTCCAGTGGCAAAGCCTCTTGGCAGGTACCAATCAGCCACTGCATCGGCTTGGGCAACAAAGCCTCCATTCACAGGCGCTTGGCGACTTGCTCACCCAAATAAACAGCGTTGGCCGCTGGCAAACCCACTGGCTGGATAGCGCTGGTCACTATCAATTTAACGAGTCAGCGATTGAGGAACTGGGAAAAATCGATATCGTTGGCGGATAAAATCGCTTGTACGCGACTGGTTACCCCCAGCTTGCGTAAAATCGCCGACACGTGGGCTTTCACCGTGGTTTCCGCAATATTGAGATGATAAGCAATCATCTTGTTAGATTCACCGCGGGTCATGTGCTCTAACACTTGCAGCTGCTTGCGGGTCAACAGGCGCAGCTGTTCTGCGGTAAAGCCTTGATCCTGGTGGCGACGTTTACGAATGCTGTCTGGCGCGCGCATGGCATCGGCAGGTAGAAAGATATTGCCTTCCAGCACCTGGGCAATGGCGTGGCGCATCTGGTCACGGGGCAATGATTTGGTAATAAACCCTGCCGCACCACAGGAAACCGCCTGCAGAATAATCTGCTTATCCTCTTCCGCAGAGACAATCACTACCGGAATCGTCGGTTGCTCGTTGCGCAGCTGCAAAAGCCCCGTTAACCCGTTCATGCCGGGCATATTCAAATCCAGCAGTATTAAATCAAGATCAGGATCTTGCTGAGCATGAACAAGCGCCGCATCAAAGTCTTCTACCTCGATAACGTCAGCATCAGGGTAAGCTTCGCGGATCACCCGGGCTATGGCATCGCGTACCAAGGGATGATCGTCGGCAATCAGGAATTTATACGTTGCTGTCATTATTATAGTTGCCTGTGGTTAAGCCAAATCCCGCTTACTGTGTCTTTTGCAACACTCTACTAAGTCATCCCTGCTAAGTCATCACTACCGAGTCATCACTACTGGGTCATCCACCTTGATTGAAGCAACTTCCCACCACCAAGCGGAGTTAGGCTATTGTTCGGCGCCTTTCTGCTTAAAGGTGCTAGCGAATTCGATCAGCGATTGAGTCAACCAAACGAGGGCTGGATCGTTAGCATACAGCCCGTGTTGAATCAGCGTCATATTAAGTGCAGGCAACTCGTTAGGTGGCGCGACGATACGCACCGGCAGCATTGTGACAAATCGCTCGGCCATTTGACGCGGCAACGTCATGATCGCACCGGTGAGCGCAACGACCCGTGCCGCCGCAATATAATTTAAGTTCTTTGAAATCACCCGCCGTGTTAAGCCGTGCCGCACTAAACAACTATCGATGTTACTTGGCCTTAAGCCGCTGATATCCGTCAGTGCTACATGCGGTTCACGGGCAAACTGGTGAAGCTCCAGTGCATCGCCTACCTGGTGATTATCCGTTGCCGCTAAACAAACCAATGCCTCATCCATCCAAGCATGCTGGATGACCCCGCTGGGCAGCGCGCTTTGGCTATCCAGCCCGACCACCATATCCACGTGTCGCTGTTCTAGCCCTTCACTCAGTACGTTGGGGGTGATCAGCTCAATGGAAAAACTGATATCCGGCGCGTACGTCATCAATTGGCTAAGAAAAGTCGGGTACATGACCTCTTCAAAATAATCCGTGGTGGCCAGGGTAAAATGCCGCGCACTAGTGGATGGGAAGAAGCTAGCCGGAGGGGCAAGACCTTCTTGCAACATGGCCAGCGCCTGCTGCACGACTGGCAGCAATGCCAGCGCACGAGGCGTTGGCTGCAAACCATTGCTGGTACGTATTAATAGTGGATCTTCCAACGCATCCCGCAGCCGTTTTAACGCATGGCTAAGTGCTGGCTGGCTTAAATGTAGCTTTTCCGCCGCTCGCGTCACATGGCGCTCACGCATGAGTGCTTCAAATACCAGCAGCAAATTCAGATCAAAATGACGAAACGAACGCATAGCGCATCACTATTTATTTTGTGAATGGTTTCATTCTAAACATTCATTTCATTCATCGCTAAAAATTCCTTATCGTCGCGCTTCTTCTCGCCTACTACCCCCGTTTTCTTTCTACTGCGCACCATAGGAGTACACGTTAGGTGACCCCATCTCAGATCATGCCAAGCCTGTTTGGTGATGTTATTTCTACCTTTATGGGCGTACCTAAGGCGACGGATCCCAAAACAACCGATGCCGAGGTCGTGGTGAGCGGCGTGCCCTTTGACCTAGCGTGCTCTGGACGATCAGGCACCCGCATGGGGCCGAATGCCATTCGTCAAAGCACCGCCAACTTGATTTGGGAAGGCAAACGCTGGCCTTGGGACTTCACCCTGGAAGAGCGGCTGCGGGTATGCGACGCAGGCAACCTGGACTACGCCTACGGGGAGCCGGAAAGCCTAGTCGATAACCTTGAAACCCATGCGATGCGCTGGCTTAAAGCGGGTAAAAAAATGCTCACTTTGGGCGGCGACCACTATATCAGTCTGCCTCTGCTGCGCGCTCATGCCCGTGAGCATGGCCCGCTGGCCCTGATTCATTTTGATGCTCACACCGACACCTACGAGCAAGGCACGCGCTTCGACCATGGCACCATTTTCCACCACGCCTTAAAAGAGGGTCTGGTAGTGCCAGAGCACTCGCTACAAATTGGCATTCGCACCAGCTACGACCGCCATAACCACCCTTATGCAGTGCTGGATGCTGGCTGGGTAAATGACCATGGCCCTGCCGCTGTACTGGAACGCATTCGTGCCCGCGTAGGCCACCATCCGGCTTACATCAGTCTAGACATTGACGGCTTAGACCCGGCCTACGCGCCAGGTACCGGTACGCCGGTCTGCGGCGGTATGTCCACCGATTTAATGCTGAAAGTGATCCGCGGTATGGTCGGCATGGAGTTGGTGGGTATGGATGTAGTTGAAGTAAACCCAGCTTACGACCATGGCGATATCACGTCACTCGCCGCGGCCACGTTGGGGTTAGAGTTTTTGTATACGCTGGCCGCGTCCAAATAGCCTTTTAGCCCCTGCCAGTACCCGCCCCCACTACTGAGCAAAACTTACCTACCCCAGCAAGGCGTAACGTTTTGGTTACGCCTTGCGACGAAGTGTTAATGACCAAAGTGATAATGGCGATTTTCTGCACAGCGCATAATATATAGAATAACAATATAACTAAAAAATATATATTAGACTTCTCTTCAGGAGTTAACCATGCATAAGCCACTATTGCTGAACCGTCGAGAGCTGCTGAAAGTAGCCACTGGCCTTGGTGTCAGTAGCGTTCTTCCCCTTAGCGCGGTGTCTGCTAATACCCTACAAACCCAGGCTCATATTGTTATTCTCGGCGGCGGAGCGGCGGGCATGGCGATGGCCAATCGGTTGGCAGCACGGCTCAAGGGTGGAACCATCACGCTGGTCGAGCCGCGGGAAACACACCACTACCAACCAGGCTGGACGCTGGTTGCCTCTGGCGTCTGGAACGCCAATAAAACCATGCGTCCTAACGCTCAGTTTGTGCCGCGGGGGGTAATGTGGGTGCGCGAATACGCAGCTAGTATTGATGCCGACAATAAACAAGTCGCCCTCGCCAATGGCTCAACGCTTGAATACGACTACCTGGTGGTAGCCACAGGTATCCAACTGAACTACCACCTGATTGATGGCATGTCGCCGTCGTTAGTAGGCCAACATGGCATTGGCAGTGTCTACGCCAGTATTGAGGGTGCCGCGCGCACCAACCAAGCCATTGAAACGTGGCTAAACAGTGGTCAGGGAAAAGGCATTTTCACCGCCGCACCAACGCCAGTGAAGTGCGCTGGCGCGCCGCTTAAAATGACGTTTACAACGTTAAGCCGCCTGGAAGCATCGGGACGGCGCGATGCCTTCGATGTAGACTTTATGGCACCTGGCGCGGGTCTGTTTTCTCAACCGTGGGTGAACGAGTTCGTTAAACAGCGTTTTGATGAGCAGGGGGTCAATCGGCGGCATCACTACCGGCTTTCCGCCATTGACCCTCAGGCGAAGCAGGCGGAATTCACCTTTGTAGGGCCTGAGAGCGAATTCACTTCGCACCATGAATTGCGCGAAGCTGAATTCAGACGCGATGACCAGCCCACGGTAATCGCTGACTATGATTTTATTCACGTGGTGCCCCCCATGAGTGCCCACGACTTCGTCAAGCAGAGTGCGCTTATCGCCCAAGAGGGGCCGTTCAGGGGCGAGTGGTTGGATGTGGACATTCACACTATGCAGCACAACCGCTACCCCGAAGTGTTTGGTATTGGCGATGTCATCGGCGCACCGATTAATAAAACAGCGGCCAGCGTGAAAGCCCAAGCGCCGGTTGTAGAAGCCAACCTGCTTGCTGTCATGCAAGGAAATCCGCTTCCCGCCCGTCATACTGGCTACACCTCATGCCCCATGATTACCGGCATTGGTAAAGCCATGCTGGTGGAGTTCGGCTACGAGGACAACTTCGCCTTCATGCCTTCATTCCCGTTTATTGACCCTACTGCAGAATCCTGGGCCGCATGGGTGATGAAAGATCGTATGCTGCAACCCGCTTACTACGCTGTTCTTGAAGGCCAAGCATAAGGAGCGCTGCCATGACCATTAGCGGAATACTCACCATCATCATGTACGCGCTCGCCCCGTTCGCTTGGTTGATAGTAGCAGGCGTTGTGATTGTCGTTGGGCTACATCTGCTCGCCTACCTTCGTGGTTACCAAGTCACTCGCCATCGTAGCCTGGTTGCCCTGCTATTGGCTGTGCTGATTGGGCTAACGGCCCTTGTTTGGGTTCCTTGGTTCACTAACTCAACGCTGAGTTATGTCGCAACGGTGTTTGACTGGCTGGCGCTGATAGGTGCTGCGATCGCAACCTTTGTGGTTGCGTTGGTGGTTCTGCATCCTCTGAGCTATTTAATCAGTGACCGGCTTACCGACTCATGACACCACTCAGCCCACTAACGTGTGGGCTGAATGATCGTGGGCTACGCGATTCCAAGGCAATCGCCTGAACACTAGAACTCTTCGCGGATAAGGGTCACATCAAAAGACACGTCAACATCCATGGTATTGCTGTGATCATAGTCGTCTGACATAGACGCCAAATAGGCAAGCGACGTTGCAACACGCCCTTTTGCTCGACCTTCATCGCCGTCAATATCGAGCACTTCTATATCGATGGGCACCTCATCTTCCGTGCCATAGTGGGGCATGATTGAGCTTTCGGGGAAATAAGTCACCATTGCACTGCTGGCTTCACCCTCCATCACCATAAAGCTAATGCTCAGCGTGCCCTGGGTTTCGAACGTTTGCTCTCGGTGCCCTTGAATAGTGACATCCGTCATGCCCGGCATCAGCTCAGAAAAATTAGCTGTTGAGCCTTCTGAGTGAGTAACAATGTGCCACTCTTTAGGCTCGCCATCCAACGTACCGCTGATCTCGTCCGCAACGACGTGTCCGGCCCCCCACATAAGCCCACCTAGGAGTAGTGAGCTCATTCCCAAGCGTTGTTGTTTTATCATTTTAGCTCCCCCATACGTTTCGCTCGCTAACCGTAGAGGTGCTTCCCTGCACCTCTATTAGCTTAGCCCTGAGAAATTAGCTTAGCCCTGAGAAATTAGCTTAGCCCTGAGAAGCCGCTAACGCTTGATCAATATCTGCTAGCAGGTCGTCGATATGCTCAATGCCAATCGACAAGCGCACCATATCCGGCGTGACGCCAGCAGCCTTTAACTCCTGCTCGTTTAATTGGCGGTGGGTGGTAGATGCTGGAATCGAAGAGCAGCTCTTGGCGTCGCCGATATTCACCAAACGCAGAATCAGCGCCAGAGCATCGTAGAAGCGCTCACCTGCGGCCTGGCCGCCTTCAATGCCAAAGCTAAGAATCCCCGAGGCATGGCCGTTCATATAGCGCTTGGCTAATGCATGGTCGGGGTGGTTTTCCAAGCCTGCGTAGTGCACCCACTTCACCAGCGGATGGCTTTCCAAGTGCTTGGCAACGGCTAACGCGTTGGCACAAATGCGTTCAATCCGCAGCGACAGCGTTTCTAGCCCCTGCAGCAGGTTCCAGGCCGCTTGAGCCGAAAGCGCCGCGCCCATGTTGCGTAGCGGTACCACGCGAGCACGGGCAATAAACGCGGCGTCGCCCACATCGCGGGTATAGCTAACGCCGTGATAGGAGATATCCGGCTCGTTTAGCAGCGCAAAGCGTTTCGCATTTTCCGCCCAAGGGAACTTACCTGAGTCGACAATCACACCACCGACAGTAGTGCCGTGGCCACCGATATATTTCGTGGCCGAGTGAACGACAATATCCGCTCCGTGTTCGATGGGGCGACATAGAAACGGCGTTGCGGTGGTGTTATCCACAATCACCGGCACCCCATGACGGTGGGCTGCGTCAGCCAACTTTTGCAGGTCTACCACGCCACCAGATGGGTTACCGATACTCTCGCAAAATACTGCTTTGGTACGCTCGTCAATCAGCGCTTCAAGGCCGTCGATATCATCTTTATCGGCAAACCTGACTTGAATGCCTTGGCGTGGCAAGGTGTGGGCAAACAAGTTGTACGTGCCGCCATACAGCTCACTAATCGAGACAATATTGTCGCCCGCTTCGGCAATGGTTTGGATCGCATAGGTAATCGCAGCCATCCCAGAGGCCACTGCCAACCCCGCAATGCCGCCTTCCAATGCGGCCACCCGCTGCTCCAGTACGGCGCAGGTTGGGTTCATAATGCGCGAATAAATATTCCCTTCCACTTTTAGATCAAACAGGTCCGCTGCGTGCTGGGCGTTATCAAATGAGAATGACGTGGTCTGGTGGATCGGCACGGCAACAGCGTTTTGTGAATCAGGTGCATAACCATGATGAAGGGCAATCGTTTCAGGCTTCATAAGAACAGCTCGCTAGTTGATGAAGGATCATCCTTGATCCTAAACAAGCGACACCCCGAAGGCCAATGTCGTTTAGTCTGCATACCTCTCAATCAACGTGGCAATACCTTGCCCAACACCCACACACATGGTGCACAGCGCATAGCGTTTACCTGTGTTTTGAAGCTCGTGGGCGGCGGTCATTAGTAGCCGAGCGCCCGACATTCCCAAAGGGTGGCCCAATGCAATGGCACCGCCGTTTGGATTCACCCGCGGGTCATCGTCGTTAAGCCCAAGATCGCGCATGCAAGCAAGCGCCTGAGCGGCAAACGCCTCGTTAAACTCGAACACATCAATCTCGTCTATCGTGATTCCCGTACGCTTGAGCAACTTCTGCACGGCGGGCACTGGGCCGTAACCCATAATCCGCGGTTCAACCCCTGCCGTGGCCATACCGATAATTTTGGCCATCGGCGTCAGGCCGTGCTGCTTTACTGCCGCTTGGCTTGCCACCAGCATCGCCGCTGCGCCGTCGTTAACGCCGGAGGCATTGCCTGCGGTCACGCTGCCGCCATCACGAAAGGGCGTCGGTAAAGCCGCCAATTTTGCCAAGGTAGTTTCGCGCAGGTGCTCATCCTGATCGAAGATCAGCGGTGCCTGCTTGCGGCGGGGAATGTCAATGGTGGTGATTTCTTGGGCGAAGCGGCCCGCGTGCTGGGCACTCGCCGCTTTCTGCTGGGAACGCAGCGCGAAGGTATCCTGGTCTTCCCGAGAGATACTGAATTGCTCGGCGACGTTTTCCGCCGTTTCCGGCATTGAATCAACGCCGTAAGCTTTTTTCATTAACGGGTTTATAAAGCGCCAGCCAATGGTGGTGTCTTCAATTTTTTGGCTACGCGCGAAAGCGCTGTCGGCCTTGCCCATCACGTAAGGAGCCCGAGACATAGACTCGACGCCACCGGCCAAGGCCAGCGCCATTTCGCCCGCTTTAATGGCGCGAAACGCCGTACCAACGGCATCCATGCCTGAGCCACACAGGCGGTTTATGGTCGTGCCAGGTACGGAGGTCGGGATGCCCGCCAGCAGCGACGACATGCGTGCCACGTTGCGATTATCCTCCCCCGCCTGATTGGCACAGCCCATAAAGACTTCATCAATGGCGGCAGGATCGAGATCCGGCGCTTGTGCCAACACCGCTTTAAAGATCGTCGCGGCCACATCATCGGGCCGCATGCTGGCCAAGGTGCCACCGAAGCGGCCAATGGCGGTGCGGCGCGGGTGGCATAAATAGACATCACTCATACAAAGCTCCTTATTCGCCCGCGTGGGCCCGCTCGGTGCGTGCTTTCAGTTCGCGCAATATGTCAAGCTCGTTGGCGTTCGGTTCCGGCGTGCTTTCCAGCTGTTCAGCAAAGCGAATATCCCAGCCGGTCGCATCGATCACTTGTTCACGAGTGACGCCAGGATGCAACGACACCACCACCAGCTCTTTGGTATCTGGGTCGGGCTTCATCACGCACAGGTCGGTAATGACCCGTGTGGGGCCTTTACCAATATTAGGAACGTTGTCGCGCCCCTTGCCGTCACGGCCAAACCCGAGTGTGGTGACGAAGTCGACATCTTTCACAAAAGCACGCTTGGAGTGCTTGAGAGTAATAAAGACTTCACCGGCATTAGTGGCAATTTCAGGCGCACCGCCGCCGCCTGGCAGGCGAACCTTGGGCGCTTTGTAATCGCCAATCAGCGTAGTGTTGAGGTTGGCAAAGCGATCAATTTGCGCAGTGCCTAAAAAGCCCACATTGACTTTCCCACCCTGCAGCCAATAGCGGAACATTTCCGGCACGGCCACCGTGGTTAGCGCTGACTCACACAGCTCGCCGTCACCAATCGAGAGCGGCAGAATGTCAGGCTTGGTTTGCAGGGTGCCAGACTCATAAATCAGCACTACCTCAGGCGCATGCGTTAAGCGCGCCAGGTTAGCGGCTTCAGAAGGTAGTCCAATACCCACAAAGCAGGTCATGCCATTTTCCAACGCACGGGCTGCCGTCACGGTCATCATTTCAGAAGAGGTATATTCCAGGCTCATCAGGCTTGGCCTCCCGCAGGGTTGTTGTCAGCGCGGTATACGTTGTCGTCGAGCCACTGGGTGAACGTATCGCGGTCACGCGCAATGGCATCCCACTCTTTATAGAAGCGGTTACTACGACCGTAGTAGCCATGGGTATAGGACGGCAGCGCGCCCTTTTCTGCCACGGCAACGGCACTAATCGCCCAGCCAGGAATCACGCAGGCATTGGGGTGGGCGTTCAGGTCATCGACAATCTCTTCCACGGTGACAACGCTGTGCTTAGCAGCCAGCACCGCCTCTTTCTGTACGCCCACAATACCTTCCACCAGCACATTACCCTGACGATCTGCCCGCTGGGCGTGAATGATCGACACATCTGGCCGCACCGAGGGCACTGCCGCTAGGCGTTCGCCGGTAAACGGGCACTCAATAAATTTGATTTGATCGTTCACGCTCGGCAGCTCGCTACCCACATAGCCACGCAGCACGGCCAGCGGAAGACCAGCGGCCCCGGCTTCAAAGGCGCAGGCCATCGCCGCATGGCTGTGCTCTAAAATTTCAATTTTTTGCGGCCAGCCTTTCTCAACCGCATCACGCAGGCGGTGAAGTGAGCCAACCCCTGGGTTACCACCCCAGGAAAAAATCACTTTCTTAGCGCAGCCCGCGCCGATCAACTGGTCATAAATGATGTCGGGGGTCATGCGGATCAGTGTTAGGTCGCGCTTTTTCTGGCGAATAACTTCGTGACCCGCAGCAAACGGAATCAGGTGGGTAAAGCCTTCCATGGCAACGGTAGCGCCGTCGTCGACGTAGCGTGCTACCGCGTCATGCAAGCTGAGAAACTCGGCCATGATAGGTGCCTCTTCGTTGATAATTGCCTTTTTGAAGGCCTTTATTCGCATAACGAACATATATTCTCTTTGCGAACAAATTAATCCTCAAGCGCCCACAAGTCAACTCCGATTTGTCGCTGGGTTTTATTAACGAGCGTTGTCACTTATTGTTCGCCATTCGAACAAAGTGTTATTTTCACGCCTCGTTTCCCCATCGACGCAGCAGAGACCCCGATGAGCAATGCCTTACCAGAAGATGTTTTAAAACCAACGGATCGTGATTTTGTTGCGGCGCTGGCCAGCGGGCTGGAGGTCGTGATGGCGTTTGATGAGACGCACACGCGAATGACGCTCAGCGAAGTCGCCGAGCGCACAGGGATGAATCGAGCGAAAGCTCGGCGGTTTTTACTGACGCTCCACGCCCTTGGCTATGTGCGTAAACAGCAGCGCTACTTCGAGCTAACCCCCAAGGTACTGCAGCTGGGGTACTCGTATTTAGCGTCTAATAATTACCGGGGGGTCATACAGCAGTATCTGGAGGAGATTACCCGCCAGTGCGGCGAATCCTCATCGCTGGGGGTACTCGACGGTGACGACGTTATCTACTTGGCCCGCTCAGCCGCCCCACACCGTTTAATGGCAATCACCCTTTCAGTAGGCACTCGCCTACCGGCGGCTTATACCTCCATGGGCAGAGTGCTACTTGCCCAGTTGCCGGATAGTGAGTTGGATAACTACCTGAGCCAGCTCACCTTAACGCGCCATACCGACAAAACCATTACCGATCCCGCAGCGCTGAAAGCAGCGATACAACAAGCACGAGAACAGGGCTACGCGATCACCGATCAGGAATTGGATTCCGGCCTGCGCTCAATAGCGGTGCCGGTATTTGATACCCACGAAAAGCTGATTGGCGCGATTAACATCAGTACCAATGCAGCACGAGTGGACATGCCGACCCTGCTGGACACCTACCGACCGTTACTGATGGAGAAAGCCCAGCTCATTCGCCAATCGGTGAGTGTGTAAGCCAAACGCCTGAACCATCATCTGTTTCAGACATTATCCGTTCCGGATACTAGAGCCTGTGCAAGCT
>SKHS01000251.1 GCA_007116835.1 Halomonas sp. | reverse complement strand
GCTACAACTGCTCAGCCCCACCGGCCAACCCCGCTGGCTCGCCGAACCCGACGACTGGGCGGCCGTTAAAAGCCAACGCGCCGTGCCCAACCTCACCCAACCCATCCGCTTCCAAGGCCAATGGCACGACGAAGAAAGTGGCCTCTACTACAACCGCCACCGCTACTACGACCCCGAGCAGGGGCGGTATATCAGCCAGGATCCGATTGGGTTGAATGGGGGTACGAATTTGTATGGGTATGTGACGAACCCGACCGGGATGGTGGATCCGTTGGGGTTGAATCCACGGGTAATTGTGACAGGCGCACAAACTGTGGAAAAAGTAAGAAATGTAGGCTGGTGTATTGGCCAGGATGTTGCGTTAAGGAGTAGTCGATCACAACTGCCGGATATCTTGGAAGAGCAAATGGAAGCGGTTAAGAGTGAAAAAGCTAGGCGGATTCGTGGTTGTGAAAGTGACAAGGAGAACCGTGATGCATTTTTGCTTCCGTCAGAAGGTGAGTACAACGCTTGTGTTGATCGGGCAGAAAGAAATTATCAAAAAAGAGCCCTAGAAATGAGTCAGCGAGATGCTGCCCGTCATACAGCTATTGATGAAGGTTTAAACGGAATATTTGCAGGATGTGTTATGCCCAATCCTGCTGATTTAGATGTTCCAACACCACGCAGCAGATAACGCGACTATAAATAATTAGGTGGGTCAAATGACACAAAAACTTTTAAGCGCGTTACCCCGCGTTTTCACTGCTAGTGCTGCAGTGATGATAATGGTACCAGCTCTCGGTATGGCTGACTCTGTGATGTTTCAAGCCAATCTAGAACGAACGGGGGTTTATGAGGATTTTGGACCAGAAGAAAATCCAGAACTCGTATGGAAATTTGATGCTGGCTCCGCGGTTTTTAGCACCCCCTTGGTGTACGACGGCACAGTGTACTTTGTCAGTTTTGAAGGAGACATTTACGCTGTTGATAAGGAAGATGGCTCGGTACTATGGGAAAAAGATTTAGGGGGACAGCCAAGCTTTCAGATCACATTGAACGAAGAAATACTGTTGGTTGGGCGGCGCTTCTCAAGAGATGATGATGAAAGCTACTTGATAGCACTTGACCGACTTTCTGGAGAAGAAATCTGGCGATTTGAACCTGATGATCCTTCAGGGATGGACTACGCCACTATTCATAACAACAATGTATTTCTTATGTCAATGTCTTCGAATTTATTTTCAATAGATATTGAGAGAGGTCAAGAAATATGGAGGTCATCAATACTAGGGGGAAGCAGGCCACCATTATTATCTGACAACATCCTTTACTTTCAAGATGCTTCTCAGGCAGTTTTTGCATTGTCCCCAGAAACGGGAGAGGAGCTATGGAGCCACCCTAGCCTATCTGATCGTGGCCGCTATTCTAATGCGCCTGCCATTGAGGGTTGTTGTATTTATATTATGAAGTTTAGTAAAGATAGTCGCTCAATTATTAGAATCGATAAATATAGCGGGCATAAAGAGGCTCAGTTCCCTATTGAATTTAGAAGTAGTTCCTCTATTAGCATCGCTCACGGCATCGCTTTCTTCGGCGATGATGGAGAAGGGCATGCAGGTGCTCATGGCTATATGAATGCCATGGATACCGAAAGTGGCGACTTGATTTGGCGTTTTGAAACAGAAGGGTTTATAAGAGGTGCTGCTTCTATCGCTGGAGATATTGTCTATTTTGGCAGCGGGGATCATTACATGTATGCCGTTGACCGCCATACGGGCGATTTGAAATGGCGTTATGAAACAGGAGCTGGCATTAATACAGCACCTGCTGTTGTAGATGGCCGCTTGTATTTTGGCAGCATTGACGGCCATGTGTATGTGTTGGAATAGCTATGAGGCCCTTAAATTGCCGCCATTACTGCCAGAACATCTTCAGCCCGTTCAGGTTGTGGTTCAATCCACTGCCGATTGGCAGGTATGGGTCGGTGCAGGAACTACGCTTATAGGTGCTGCTATAGGAGCGGGGCTTGGTTCGGTCGGCGCTTACATTGCAACTAATAGAGCTCACCGGCTCCATACTCGGCGTCATAAAATTAGAGAGGCGCTACTTGTTGTGGGTGAGCTAGAGCAAAAAGTACAGCCATTAGTAGGATCAATGGTTGCTGATGCTGATGGCCTTACTGACGGGGGAGTCTCGCGAATAAAAGAAACGGCCTCGTTAATTGATATGACTTTAACTGGCCAGTTAAACAATTTATTGCTTGACTGCCTTCCAGGTCTGCAAAATAAAGCTAGCCACCTGCATATTTTACTGGTTGGGTTGCAAAGTGGCGCGAGGCAAAATGAATATCAGCAACGTATTTCGGTGGACGATTTTTTTATAACCCCTGGATTGACCTTTCAACGTTTGCTCAGTGAAATAAAGTCCGAGCTGCTGAAAGAATCCAGTGGGCTATAACTCCAGCAATTTGGATATTTGCTTGGTCGATGGCGTCATCAGTGACGAAGCCCTGTCTCAACCGTTTGAACTCTCGGTCGAGTTTGCCAGCCGTTCGGCCACGTTATCCCCCGAAGACTGCCTCGACCAAAACGCCACCCTGACCGTCTGGGAGCACGGCCACCGCCGCAGCCTCTACCGGGTCGAGATCCGCCCCGCGTTATGGCGGCTCTCGCTGCGCCACAACGCACGCATCTTTCAGACCACACCGCCCCAGGACATCATCACCACCCTGTGCCAGGAACGTGACCTGATTGACATCGGCTTCGCCCTCGACCGCGACCCCGCCGAGCGCGAATACTGCGTGCAGTACCGCGAAAGCGACCTGGCCTTTATCGAACGCCTGGCCGCCGAAGAAGGGCTGGTGTACTACCACACCTTTGATGATGAAGCGCTGGGTGCCCATCGGC
>SKHS01000009.1 GCA_007116835.1 Halomonas sp. | reverse complement strand
GGAGTTGACACCGCCTTTCTCAAAAACAGCCCCCTCCTCAATGACTCTTGAACGCCCGCCACCGCCTTCTTCACGCTGCCAGCTATCTTCTTTAAACACTGCGTCTCCGTCAGCGGCGGCAAGTCCTGCACATAGCCGATCCTGCAGGTTCAGAAGGTAATGTTTAACGTCATCCAGGTGCTCGTGGGCCACGGTAACTCCAAAAGGGTCAGGGATAAGTAGGAATTAATAAATAGTGAATGGCGAGAAGCAAGCTTGAGACGTTGCGTTAAGCACGCATTATTTTGCCCGTCACCAAGTCTCTAATGGTACTGGGCTTTGCATTGCCCCCCAACTCACCTGCGACAATCGCGGCCACCTCTTCCCCAAAAATAGCCGTGACGTCATCAGCACTCATGGCAGGCGGGTCGCCCGCGCGATTTGCAGAGGTGGAAACTAACGGACCGCCAAAGGCCTCGCAGAGTGCCTTCATGAGTGGGTGGTCGGTCACTCGAAGTGCCACACTTTGGTGGGCTCCGCGGACTAAGCCGTGGCTGCGGCCGTTATCAGGCACCAGCCACGTATTAGGGCCAGGCCAACTGGCGGCTAGCGGCGCATGCAGGGCAAGCGGCAGCTGGTTTAGCCAGGGCTGAAATTGCTGAATACTGGCAGCCACTAAAATGACGCCTTTGGCGGGGTCACGCTCTTTCATACGCATCAGGTGCGCTAGCGCTTCATCGTTATCGGGATCACAGCTTAGGCCCCACACTGCCTCAGTGGGGCAAGCGATAACGCCCCCTTCTTTCAATGCACGTACCGCCTCTTTAACGTCAACAGCCGATTTCATAGATGCTCCTCGTCACAAACGCGGGCCTTCATCCCCTAAGCCTGATACAGCTTCAGTAGATGAAAAACGGTTACTTACATCTTACCATGGCCGTGTCAGGCGTACCCAGCCACCCGCCTGCTGCGTTACTTTGCCATCCAGTTCCAACATTAACAGCCGTTGCTGGCATTCGCTTACCGTAACGCCCGTACTCTGGACCAGCACATCAATGGGCGTCGGCGTGGCGCTCAGCGCGCTTAACAGATCGTCAGGTGGCAGCTCATGATCACTTAATGCGTGCACGCTGCTTTCTGCATCGTTCGCGACGGGTACTGCTGGCATAAAGCGTTCTGCCCAATGTTGAAGCTCTTCTAGAATGTCATCCACATGGCGCACCAGCGTTGCGCCACTGCGCAGTAGCTGCAAACAGCCTCGGGCCTGAACGTTGTGCAACGAACCTGGCAGCGCTAACAGGTCACGACCTTGCTCTAAGGCTAGTCGCGCACTGACCAATGAGCCGCTCTTTTCAGCTGCCTCAATCACCAGCGTGGCTAATGAAAGCCCCGTAACAATTCGGTTCCGCCGTGGAAAAAAGGCGGGGCGCGCCAAGGTGCCAGGCGGATGCTCCGACAACAGTAAACCACCGGGAAGCGTACTTAATTGCTCATGCAAATCACGGTGGCGTGGCGGGTAAATCACATCAACACCACAGCCAAGCACGGCAATCGACTGGCCGCCTGCGGCCAACGCCGCACGCTGAGCCAGTCCATCAACGCCCAGCGCCATACCGCTAACTATGCACCAGCCACGGCTGGCTAGCTCGCGGGCAAACACTTGTGCATTGCTGCTACCTTCCGACGTTGGCCGCCGAGTACCCACAATGGCAAGTGTGGGGCCATTCAGCGCGCTGAGGTCACCCTGAGCCCAAAGCACCACCGGTGGGTCCGGCAGTTGATTAAGCAGATCCGGCCATGCTGGGTGATCACGGTGCAACAGGTGACGATTGAAGCCGCTTCGGCACCATGTTTGGGTTTCCTCGACCGCTTGCTGTAGCGGGCTACGTTCAGGGTGCGCTAACCAAAGCCGTAGAGCACTCGCCGCTTGGTGCGGCAAGGCCGCTAACCAACCATCAGGCCAGTGGGGCGTTCGAGCCACTAACTGGGCAGTACGAAGCGCCCCCATCCCCGGTAAAGCGTTAACGACCAGCCACTCCTTGGCGTCCATACGTATCCCCTTTTCACTTACCTCTACTCGGAAGGCGACCTGACCGTATCACCCACGGCTAACATGTTGGCTGCCTGCATGACCAAGGCATAGCTCATCTGGCGATACGGTTTAACGATCATTACCATGCCTGCGTGTGTGGCAGGTAGCTGCAAGCGTTGCTGGGTACGCGGATCATGAACCCACTCACCCTGCTGAGCTACGCTCAACACATGGCCTGGCTGCAAACCATTCAACGTGCCAATATTGAGCACGACCATTTGCAAACTTCCAATAAAGCGCACTCCGCCAGGCACCGCAATCACTTGACCAGCGACGTCATTCAACGGTGGCCGAGGTTGAAAGTGTTCTGCTATGGCTGGGGATTCAAGCGGCAGTAAGAGATCGTCGCTGCGTACTTCCTGATAGGCGCTGAGCACCTCTACCCGAGCAATATCTGCCTCACGGCTAAGCTGACGCGCCTCCCCAATATGGATTAACTCGCTGCCTAATGGTGAACCATCGATTGCAAAGTAAGACTCTCCCTGGCGGTAAATACCGACGCGCTCCCTAGGTGGCAGTTCGCCGCGTACGTAAATCACATCGCCTGCACCACTCATTAGGCGCTGATGCTCTCCCCCGACGACATAGGCCAGCGTCTGCACAACATCACCGGGCTCCACCACGCGGTGTTCGCGTAAAAACGCACGCAGCGTGCTCATCGGAAGTGGAGCATGCTGTGGGTGAGGCACGCTGCGCACCTGAGGAGAAAGCGTCACTACGGCTTGCGGCGCCTGTCCTGCAACTGCGGTGCTGGCCACGCACGTTACCAGGGCACCTAAAACGCTACAATAAGCAATAAGCTTTCTTGCCACGGTTCTGTCCTCCGCAGGCAGTGAGGCGACGAAGGGCTACACGGCAGCGTGCGTGCCCAGGAAGGCTTTCAGCATGATATAGTGACTTCTAGTAAAGTGATGCTTCGTATTAGTGATGCATAAATGCATAGAGACACGGATGCATAGATACCTAGTAGAGCGGCTGCCCACAGGTGGCAGTTCTGCTCATATTAAAGACTCAGCATAACGGTGATTGTAACGCCATGGCCAAACTTCCTATTCTCGAATTCCCCGACGAGCGCCTGCGCACTAAGGCGGCACCGGTGGAAACCGTTGACGATGAGGTCCGCCAGCTCGTCGACGATATGTTGGAGACCATGTATGACGCGCGCGGCATCGGCCTTGCCGCGACTCAGATTGATGTACATCGTCGCGTCGTCGTAATGGACGTCAGCGACGATAACTCGCAGCCGCTGGTGCTTATTAATCCGCGCTACGAACCCATTGGCGATGAAAAAGAACCCCTTTCTGAAGGCTGCCTGTCGATTCCGGAGTATTACGCGGAGGTACCGCGTTATTTAAAAGTAACGCTAAACGCGCTGGATCGTCATGGTGAACCCTACGAGCTGGAAGCCGATGGTTTATTAGCTCACTGCATTCAGCATGAGTATGACCACTTAGAAGGCGTGCTGTTTGTTGACTATTTATCACCCCTTAAGCGTGACCGAGTGATGAAAAAAATGCAGAAGCGCCACAAGCTGTCACACGACGCATAAACCGACCTACGCCGTGTTGATAGCTGGCCGAGCCGACACACTGCGATCACACGAGAAGTAACCACCGTGTGGCGCAGTGCTGTCGGCCTTTATTTGTTTCACGCGCCGCACCGTCACTTTTCCATTTAATGTTAGGTAGTCAACACCATGTCACAGTTGCGCGTTGTTTTTGCTGGCACGCCTGATTTCGCCGCCTCCAGTCTCGCTGCCGTTCTCGACAGCCAGCATCAGGTAGTGGCGGTGTATACCCAGCCGGATCGCCCGGCAGGCCGCGGGCGCAAGCTCACCCCCAGCCCCGTTAAACAGCTTGCCCTGAAACATGGGCTACCGGTCTACCAGCCCGTCAGCTTAAAAGATGCCGATGCCCAAGCGGAATTGGCAGCATTAAATGCCGACGTGATGGTGGTGGTGGCTTACGGGCTGCTGCTGCCTCAAGCCGTGCTGAACACCCCTCGCTTAGGTTGCATCAACGTGCACGCGTCGCTACTACCGCGCTGGCGAGGTGCGGCTCCCATTCAGCGCGCTATTGAAGCGGGTGATAGCGCATCAGGCGTTACCATCATGCAAATGGATGCGGGGCTGGACACCGGTGCGATGCTGTATGAGGTTCGCACGCCGATCACCTCACGCACTACGGGTGGCGACCTGCATGACCGACTAGCCATTCAAGGGGCGAATGCGCTGGTGAACGTGCTCAACACGTTAGACAGCGACGACCTAGTAGCAACGCCGCAGCCTGACGAAGGAGTGACCTACGCAGCCAAACTCAGTAAGGCTGAAGCCGAGCTGGATTTTTACCAGCCCGCTGAACAGCTGGCACGCAAAATCCGCGCCTTTAACCCCTGGCCTGTGGCGTGGTGCACGCTAGGCAATGAGCGCCTACGTTTGTTAATGGCCAGTTCTGAACCAGGCGGGCAACCCGCTTCGCCGCCAGGTACGCTACTGGAACATGGCGAGGATCACCTGCGCATCGCCTGTGGCGAGCAGGGCCAAGAAGTGCTGTGCGTGAGCCGCGCCCAACTGCCAGGCGGTAAAGCAATGGCTGTGCGCGACCTGCTGAACGCCCGTCAAACCCCGCTTACCGTCGGCGCTCGCCTTGGGCACGCCGCCGCTCATCAAGGAGTTAGTGAATGAGCCAGAATCGCCCACCCAAAGGCGGCAGCGGCCAGGAAGTCCGCGCTGCCGCCGCCCGTGCGCTAGTGCCGGTATTAACCGATCAAGGCTCACTCGCTGGGTTAGACGAGCATAGCGTTATCGCCCGCGACCGCAGCTTATTAAAAGAGCTTTGCTACGGCACCTGCCGACGCCTCCCGCGCCTGGAAGCATTGGCTCACGCATTGCTCAAGCAGCCTTTTAAGAAGCGCGATAGTGATGTTCATGCACTGCTACTGGTGGGAATTTACCAGCTCCTGTACATGCGTATTCCCGCCCACGCCGCGGTGGGTGAAACCGCAGGCGCTGCTCGCCTGCTGGGCAAAGAGTGGGCTACCCGAGTGCTGAACGGCTGCCTGCGCCGCCTCCAGCGTGAAGCCGACGCTCTCCAGGAAGCGGTCGACCGTGATGAGAGCGTGGCTCTAGAACACCCGCCTTGGTTACTCAACGCGTTGCGCAGCGCTTGGCCTGAGCAGTGGCGCGCCATTGCCGAAGCCAACAATGAGCCAGGCCCCATGACCCTACGGGTTAACCAACGCTATAACGACCGCGAAGCCTATCTACATCAGCTCAGCGAGCAGGGGCTGAGCGCACGCCTTTGTTTGCATGCGCCGGATGGCATTACCCTGGATACCCCCTGTGATGTCACCATACTTCCCGGCTTTGCAGAGGGTCATGTCAGCGTTCAAGACGAAGCTGCTCAGCTCTCAGCCGCGCTACTTGGCCCCGCGCTAGCACCACGCCCTGGTGCCCACGTACTGGATGCTTGCTGCGCCCCGGGCGGTAAAACAGCACATCTGTTAGAACAGTTCGATATTGCGCTCACCGCCATCGACAGTGACAACCAACGTTTAGCACGGGTTGAAGATACGCTGAGCCGCCTAGGGCTAACAGCAGAGCTCCAGCACGCCGATGCCACTCAGCAAGCGTGGTGGAGCGGCACACCTTTTGACGCTATCTTGCTTGATGCTCCCTGCTCCGGCACTGGCGTTATTCGTCGCCATCCCGATATTAAAAAGCTGCGCCGTAAAGAGGATATTCGCCAGCTTGCCAAGTTGCAGCGTCAGTTACTGGATAATCTTTGGACATTACTTCGCCCGGGCGGCACCCTGCTTTACGCCACCTGCTCCGTGCTGCCCGAAGAGAATGCGCAGCAGATCGATGCCTTTATGGCTCGCACGCCGGATGCGAAAGTCACCACGCCAAACGATGTGGCCTGGGGGGAAGCTAGCGGCGAAGGCCGCCAACTGTTTCCCGCACAAAGCAGTCACGATGGCTTTTTTTATGCCAGACTAGAAAAGCAAGTGGTGTAACCGACTGCCCGTTAAGCGTTGTTGACTGACGAGGCAGTGACTTTATGGCACAAATGGAGACAGCATGACTCATCATACTTATAAGCATATCGAGCTAACCGGTTCTTCCGAGCAAGGTATTGAGGAAGCCGTTCAAAATGCACTTGCCAAAGCCTCTGAAACTGTCAAGCACATGCGCTGGCTCGAGATAACCGACACCCGGGGCCATATTGAAGAAGGCCGCGTGGCTCACTGGCAGGTCACGGTCAAAATCGGCTTTACTTTGGAATAATCCCTACCTGCTTTTCGTCGGCGGCTGGTTTACACTGGCCGCCGTCTTTATTGCAGCGCACACCTCTACAGCCAAGAGAACGCACTGGCGCTTACAACGGAACCGATGCTTAGCAATGAAAATTATCATTCTCGGCGCCGGCCAGGTCGGCGGCACGCTTGCGGAGCATCTTGCCCGCGAAGAAAACGACATTACCGTCATTGATACCGACGGTGCTAGACTCCGTGAACTGCACACTAAGCTGGATATACGCACGGTTACCGGAGCGGGCTCCTACCCTATTGTGCTGCGTCAAGCAGGCTGTGAAGATGCCGATATGTTGATAGCGGTGACTAACACCGATGAGATCAACATGATCGCCTGTCAAGTCGCCCATACGCTGTTTCGTACGCCCACCAAAATTGCCCGCGTACGCTCAACCGCCTACCTCACCCGTAAAGGGTTGTTTGCCCACGAAGCGATTCCTATTGATGTACTGATCAGCCCCGAGCAAGTGGTCACTGACCACGTACGCCGCCTGATTGAGCACCCTGGCGCACTGCAAGTGCTGGAGTTTGCCGGTGGCCTGGTGCAGCTAGTGGCGGTAAAAGCCTTCTACGGAGGCCCCTTAGTAGGTCAAGACTTAGCCTTTTTGGGCAAGCACATGCCCAACGTGGAAACCCGCGTGGCAGCGATTTACCGCCGTAATCGGCCGATTATCCCGCGTGGCGACACGGTAATTGAAGCCGATGACGAGGTGTTCTTCCTGGCAGCACGTCGCGATATTCGCGCGGTAATGAGTGAGCTACGCCGCGTTGAACGAGACTTTCGGCGGGTGGTGATTGCCGGGGGTGGCAATATCGGTGAGCGCTTAGCAGAACACTTAGAACACACTCACCAAGTCAAAATCATTGAACACAACCTAGAGCGCTGCACCACGCTATCCGAGCGGCTTGACCGTACGGTGGTTCTGCACGGCAGCGCCACCAGCAAACGGCTGCTTGAAGAAGAAAATATCGAAGAGTGCGATATTTTTTGCGCGTTAACCAACGACGACGAAGTGAATATTATGTCGTCGCTACTGGCCAAACGGCTCGGGGCGAAAAAAGTATTAACACTCATCAATAACGCCGCTTATGTAGATTTGGTGCAGGGCGGCGAAATTGATATCGCTATTTCTCCCCAACAGGCTACGATCGGCAGCCTGCTTACCCATGTACGCCGGGGCGATATTGTCAACGTACACTCGTTGCGCCGTGGCGCTGCGGAAGCCATTGAGGCCATTGCCCATGGTGATAAGCAATCATCGAAAGTCGTCGGCCGCACAATCGCTGAAATTGACCTGCCCGAAGGCACCACCATCGGTGCCATTGTGCGGGGAAAAGAGGTGTTGATTGCTCACTATGACGTCATGGTAGAGAGCGGCGACCACATCATTTTGTTTGTTATCGATAAGCGACGCATTCGCGATGTGGAGCGTCTTTTCCAGGTCGGGTTAACGTTCTTTTAGCAAGCGCTCTGCTGGGAACTGAACCACCGCTATGAGGCAATCACTGCTATGAGCTTGCGGGTTATTCTACGCATTCTGGGGCTACTGCTAATGCTGTTCAGCCTCACCATGCTGCCACCTATGCTGATGTCATTATGGTTTCGCGACGGCGTTTGGCATGCGTTTATGAGTGGCATTGCGATTACGGTCATCACTGGGCTGATACTTTACTTACCTAATCGCCATTCCCATAAAGAACTACGTATCCGTGATGGCTTTATTATCGCGGCCATGTTTTGGACCGTGTTGGCGCTGTTTGGCTCGCTACCGCTGATGCTGTTTGGCGAAGGCGCTCTCGGCATCACCGATGCGGTGTTTGAATCGTTTTCCGGGCTAACGACCACCGGCGCTACGGTCATTACCGGTATCGATTTTCTGCCGGAATCGGTGCGTTACTATCGCCAGCAGCTGCAGTGGCTAGGGGGCATGGGGATTGTCGTGCTGGCCGTTGCCATCTTGCCCACACTAGGCGTTGGGGGAATGGCTCTATATCGCACAGAAATCCCTGGCCCGCTAAAAGACTCAAAACTGACGCCGCGCATCACTGAAACCGCTAAAGCACTTTGGTACATTTACGCGACGCTCACGCTGGCCTGTATGGTTGCTTACATGTTGGCAGGAATGACCTGGTTTGATGCGTTGGGCCACAGTTTTTCAACGGTAGCTATTGGCGGGTTTTCTACCTATGACGCCAGCATAGGCTATTTTAACAGTGCCGCCATTGAGCTTATCTGCATCGGCTTTATGCTGATTTCAGCGGTCAGTTTTAGCCTGCACTTTATCGCTTGGCGTGAAAAAAGCCTGCTGCACTATTTCCAGGATCCAGAGGCACGCTTTTTGCTGCTTTTCTTATCCGGGCTCACCGTAATTACAGTGATTACCCTGTGGTTCACAGGCACTTATCACGATATTGAAGGCCTGCGCCACGCGCTGTTTGAAGTCGTATCCGTAGCGACTACCGCAGGCTTTGCGGTGGCCGACTTCTCAGGTTGGCCGGGTGCCATTCCCTTCCTACTATTTATGGCGGCCTTTGTGGGGGGGTGTTCAGGTTCGACGGCGGGTGGCATGAAGGTCATCCGGATTATCCTCATCTTGAAACAAGGGATGCGCGAAGTCATGCGCCTTATTCACCCCAATGCCGTGATTGCCGTTAAAGTGGGTAAAGTCAGCGTGCCCGACGGCATCGCTCAGGCGGTATGGGGCTTTTTCTCTGCCTACGTTATGCTGTTTTTCTTAATGCTGGTAGGTGTGATGGCCACCGGTGTTGACCAAGTCACCGCCTGGTCCACGGTTGGTTCTGCACTGAACAACCTAGGCCCTGCACTGGGTGAGGCAAGCAGCCATTATGGCGACCTGCCCAGCTTAGCCAAGTGGATATTGGTGCTAGCGATGCTATTGGGCCGCTTGGAAATTTTCACGGTACTGGTGTTATTTACACCCGCCTTCTGGCGTCGCTGACCACACGTCGACGAATTAACGTTTTTACATTTATGAGTTGAGTAACATTGATGACCCACGATAATGCGACACCGCTGGCACTAGATGAATTGCCAGCGACCAGCGGTCCTTTAAAGACGATTACGGTTGGTGATACTCACTACACATTACTGGGCACGGCGCACGTTTCAGCTGAGAGTGCCAACGATGTCCGCCTATTGATCAATAGCGGTACCTTTGATGCCGTTGCCATTGAACTATGCGATGCCCGCCATCACAGCATCGACAACCCCGACGCAATGGGCGAGCAAGACCTGTTTCAAGTATTCAAGCAGGGTAAAGCAGGCATGGTAGCGGCCAGTCTGGCGCTTGGGGCGTTTCAACAACGGATTGCCGAGCAGTCCGGCATTCAGCCTGGCGCTGAAATGCGCGCGGCCATAGAAGAGTGCCGCACACGCCAGCTCCCACTACTACTGGTGGACCGTGATGTTGGTATTACGCTGAAGCGTATTTACCGCAATGTGCCATGGTGGCAGCGTTTTTCGCTCTTCTCTGGGCTGCTTGGCAGCGTGATGTCGCGCCAGGATGTCTCTAAAGAAGACATCGAAAAGCTCAAAGAAGGTGACATGTTGGAAGCCACTTTCAGCGAGTTTGCCGCAGAGTCGGAAGCGCTTTATACCCCGCTCATTCGCGAACGCGACCGCTATATGGCATTACGCCTTGCTGAAGAAGCGCCGCCTGGGCGCTACCAAAACGTATTAGTGGTTATCGGTGCCGGACACTTAAAAGGCACGGGCGAACATTTAGAAACACCGCTGCCGGAAAGCCCCACCGCTGAGCGGGAGTCCCTTGAAGCAACGCCGCCACCGTCTAAACTCTGGAAAGCGACCCCTTGGCTGATTACGGCGCTGGTGCTGACCGGCTTTGTGATCGGCTTTTCGCGTAATACCGAGCTTGGCTGGCAGCTAGTGATTGAGTGGTTTTTAATCAATGGTATTTTGTCCGGCGGCGCGACTATTCTAGCCCTGACACACCCAGCTACCGTGATTGTCACCTTCTTTGCCGCCCCACTAACCTCGCTTAACCCCACCATTGGTGCAGGCTTTGTCGCTGCAGGGGTAGAGCTTTACATGCGCAAACCAAAGGTGCGCGATTTTTCGACGCTTCGCCACGATGTTACCCAGCTCAAAGGCTGGTGGAAAAATCGTGTGTCTCGCACCCTGTTGGTGTTCATTCTGGCCACGGTCGGTTCAGCGGTCGGCACATGGGTCGCAGGCTTTAGAATTGCCGGTGCACTGTTTGGCAGTGGTGCTGCTTGAGCAGTGCGGGTGAGTGAGACAACGTGAGCACCATTAAACAGGCGCCATGGCAAGCCGATGCGCTGCTATTGCTGGTAACGGTGGTGGCCGCTGGCGGATGGATCTTTTCTAAAGAAGCATTGGCGGGCATGCCACCGTTACTGTTTATTGGCACACGCTTTTTACTGGCAGGGCTACTACTTCTACCCTT
>SKHS01000302.1 GCA_007116835.1 Halomonas sp. | reverse complement strand
GCAACGGAAGAGCCTCCCCAAGAGATTCAAGACCTGGTGGAAAGCGTACGCTATCCGAAGGGTGCAGGTGTAGCGGTTGATCACTAAGCCGTCTCTGTTCCTCACTTAACGGGCACACCGCCATTAGGTGAGGCATCAACTGACCATCGGGCTTCCTCAGGGAGGCCCGATGTCATTTAGAAAGGATATTTTATGATATGGCACCTAGTTGCCGCTGTATTTGCGGGGCTTGCCGCCGCAGGGATTGGCCTGCTACTCAGAAAGCTCAGCCGTCAATGGCTACCTAAATGGATCGTGCCTGTTTTTGCCGGCTTAGGCATGCTGGGATATCAGGTGTCCACTGAATACAGCTGGTTTGAACACAAGCAAGAACAACTGCCCAGCTCAGCAGAAGTTGTCGCCAGTGAGGCCACCAGCGCCGTCTGGCGACCCTGGACATTCGCTTTCCCGATCACCACCAAATTCACAGTGGTGGATCGCGATAGCGTTCGCATAAGCGAAGAACCGACGCGGGTGGTCGAATTCATGCTGTATCAGTTCGAACGTCATCATATCGATGCCGTGACGGTTCAGGGGTATCTACTCGACTGCACGTCTCGCGAGCTGGTGCCCATGGACACGGTGGGTGGCGAGCTAGACACACAGGCTATCCGTATTCTGCGTCAAGACTCAGGCATTTACACAGCGCTGTGTACGTCCTGAAGACGATAAGCAACTCCGAAAGGCATCACCTTGGCCACTGACGCTGTGACGATTTTCCCCTAGAATGAGTACTTTTAACTGCTAGAACAGGTACTTTGAGTTTTCAGGCACGCACAGTGAACATTTAAGGCACGCGCTTTGAATGTCGAGTATGTACTGACCACGTTTAAAATAGGTGCGTTCACGCCAGCTTATGGCTGGCCATGAACCTGACCGAACCCGTCCAGCGGGCTAGTGCTTGTGGGGAAATTATATGTTTCATGGCGGGACTCTGATTGCCGTCTCACTGCTGTATATCGCGATTCTGTTTGGCATTGCCTGGTTCGGTGACCGCCGGGCACGCACCCATGGTGCCAGCCGTCGCAGGCCGCTTATTTACAGCTTGGCACTGGCCATTTACTGCACGTCGTGGACGTTTTATGGTGCGGTAGGTCAAGCAGCGACAGCGGGCTGGTCGTTTGCAAGTATCTTTGTCGGACCAATCCTAACCTTTTTACTGTTTTGGCCTGTATTGGCCAAGATGATTCGCGTGGCCAAGCATCAGAACGTTACATCGATTGCCGACTTTATTGCCTCTCGCTACGGCAAAACCCAATCTCTTGCCGCGTTTGCCAGCCTTGTCGCGCTGATCGGCACCCTACCCTATATCGCTCTTCAGCTAAAAGCCGTCTCTACCTCCTTTAGCGTTCTTACCGACGCCGCAGATATGACACACACCCCGCTATTTGGCGATACCGCCTTTTATGTAGCGATCGTGATGGCCATTTTTGCGATTCTGTTTGGCACTCGGCATACCGATGCAACCGAGCACCATGAAGGGCTCATTCACGCAGTAGCTTTTGAGTCGTTAGTGAAATTGCTGGCTTTTGTGGTACTCGGCGCTTTTGTGACCTGGGGCATGTTCGGTGGGTTAAGCGAACTCATGGGGCACGCTGAAAGCCAGTTGGAGCTACAGCGCCAACTAGCTAACCAGGATTTTGGCCAAAGCTTTTGGGCGCAAACCCTACTGGCCATGCTGGCAATCCTGTGTCTGCCACGCCAGTTCCATGTTGCCGTTGTAGAGAACATCCATCCTGATGACGCCAGTAAAGCACGCTGGCTGTTCCCTTTGTACCTACTGGCCATCGCGTTTTTTGTTGTGCCACTAGCCGCCGCTGGCCTGCTGCTATTTTCTGAGAGCGGCGTCGAACCAGATACCTATGTGCTGGCCCTCTCCATGGCATCAGGCCAGCAGTGGCTAACCCTGTTGACCTTTATTGGTGGCTTTTCTGCAGCGACCGGTATGGTGATTGTCGCGGCGGTGGCGGTTTCTATTATGATTTCTAATGAAATTGTGATTCCAGCCCTGTTCAGGCTGCGCTGGTTCGACACCAAAGCCCGTGACTATGGCCGTTTAGTACTACGGGCGCGCCGTCTCACTATTGTTGCCGTCCTGGCAATGGCCTACGGCTTCTACCAGCTGATTGCTGAATTCACCTCGCTAGCTTCGATTGGCATGCTCTCGTTCGCCGCCGCCGCTCAGTTTGCACCGGCATTGATTGGCGGGCTTTACTGGAAACGCGGCAACCGACTTGGCGTGATTGTCGGTATGAATGCAGGTTTTGCCATTTGGGCGTATAGCTTATTAATGCCTGCCATGATCAATGCAGGCGTGCTGCCGCAGGCATGGCTATCCGGTGGCCCGCTAGGGCTGGTTTGGCTAACCCCTACCGCACTGTTTGGCCTCAATCTTGGCGATACCTTTACCCACGGTGTCATGCTGTCGCTGGGCGTTAACCTTTTCTGCTATATCTTTGTGTCACAGATTACTTCTCAGCGCGTGGTAGAACGCATCCAAGCCTCGCTGTTTGTTGACAGCGTCGAGACCCGCCAGACATCGGTAAACCGGCCTTGGACCGGCGCCACCACGGTTGGTGATTTAAAAGTGCTGTGTGAACGCTTCCTTGGTGCTGGCCAAGTAGAACGCGCGTTTGAGGATTACGCTCGCCGAACAGGCAACCCACTGGATGAAAGCACCCGCGCATCCATCGATGTCATTCAGTTTACCGAACGCTTCCTTGCGTCAGTGCTGGGGGCCTCGTCGGCTCGCATTGTGGTTAACTCCGCGCTGCAAGGTCGCGGCATTGGCATTTCAGACGTTATCTCGATTGTTGATGAAGCCTCACAGGTCTTAGAGTTCAACCGCGCATTACTTCAGGCCACCATCGAAAATATTAACCAAGGCATT
>SKHS01000264.1 GCA_007116835.1 Halomonas sp. | reverse complement strand
GCACGTTGCAGTTCGGTGAACAGTTGGATGAATTGTTAGGGCCCATTCGTTCGCGCAGCCAAGCGCTGGACGACGCGTTAGGTCGCAAAGTGCCGCTACTGGTCAAAATTGCCCCAGATATGAGCGAAGAAGAGGTCGCGCTGGTGGCTGGCAGTATTGCGCTTAACGCGTTAGATGGTGTGATTGCCACCAACACCACGGTATCGCGCGAGGCGGTAAAAAGTGACCCTCAGGCAGAAGAAGCAGGTGGCCTGTCCGGTAAGCCTGTCTTTGAAGCGTCAAATACGGTCATTCGTCTGCTGCGTGCGCAACTGCCAACGCTGCCTATTATAGGCGTTGGGGGGATTGATAGCGGTGAGGCGGCAGCGGCTAAAATTGCTGCTGGTGCTGACCTTGTGCAGCTCTACTCGGGGTTAATCTACCAAGGCCCAGGGTTAGTAAACGCCTGTGCTTCGGCGCTTAAGCAGCATCATTAAGGTGCTAGGCCAATCATTGCTCGCAAGTGCGATGGTAATAAAAAAGCCCGCTTGCCAGCGGGCTCCGTACTCCAAATGTCATGGGTAAAAGGGTAAAAAAACTAGGTCATCACCATGGGGTTCTTATGGATGCCGGAAACGCCGGTCATGCCATCCCACTGGTCACCGCGACCTTCACGCCAACCACTCATCCAATATTCGCGTAAATTAATATCTTGACTGGGGCAGTCATCTCGGGAGCGACCCGTAATGCCCGCTTTATAGCCGTGAACATAAGCCCGTTGGAAGCGATCACGTTTTTGTCGTTTCATTGGCTAACCTCTTTTCACGAAAGCCTTTGATAAGAAAAGCAAACTGAGCAAAATGTTGCTTTTTGCACCAGCGCTATTTCAACAAATAACTCAAGCTGCCACTTAGCGCTAATGCCTAGCACTCACGTGCTGAACGGGCAAAGCGACAGACTCGACAAACTGAGGGTCTAAAAAGCAAGTTACTAATAGAACCCTAACAATCAACGCATGCGTTTTTCAGTAGCTACACTCTTATTGTTAGCTCATGATGGGGTCACTTGTCGACCATCAAATTGTCATAAGACGTAAACTCATTTGCCATATATAGGAATATCGCGCTCTTACGCGCGGCGATTAACATGACCGAGTCGAGCCAAACTGCCTCTCTAAACCTACTGGCCACCTGCCCTAAAGGCATCGAAGGCCTGCTAGCGGATGAACTATCAGCCCTGGGTGCTATGCCAGGTAAAACCACTGTAGCAGGCGTATATTTTTCCTCTGATCTAGAAACCGCCTATCGGGTATGCCTGTGGTCCCGGCTAGCTAACCGCATTATTGTGTTACTGGCGCGGGAATCGATGATCGATACCGCCGAGCAGGTACGTGACGTGGTTGCCCGACTTCCCTGGACACAGCATTTAACGCCAGGCAAAACGCTGGCGGTCGATTTCCATGGTCGTAGCGACCACATTCGCCATACCCGCTTTGGTGCTCAAACCGTCAAAGATGGCGTGGTTGATTCGCTGCAGCTGGCGGGTCAGGAGCGTCCGAATGTCGATACCAAAACGCCCGACCTACGCATCTATGCCCACCTGCATCGCGCTAACTTAAGCCTGGGGATTGATCTTTCCGGCGAAAGTTTGCATCGCCGTGGCTACCGCCGCGATGTGGGTCATGCACCGCTGAAAGAGAACCTGGCAGCTGCGCTGTTGGTGCGTGCAGGATGGCCGGAACGCGCAAAAGCCGGTGAGCCGCTGTTAGACCCACTGTGTGGAGCAGGCACGCTGCTGATTGAAGCGGCGTTAATGGCTGCCGACCAAGCGCCTAATCTCAATCGAGAGCGCTTTGGTTTCCAGGGCTGGGCAGGGCACAGCGAGCCGCTGTGGAAAGAGCTAAAGCGCGAAGCCGAGGCGCGAGCTTCAATAGGCCGTAAACGCTGTAAAACGGCGCTAGTGGGCTTTGACCAAAGCCCGGCGGCACTGACGGCGGCAAAAGCTAACGCCATGCGTGCGGGCATTCCTGCGCTAATTACCCTGCATGGGCAAAGCCTCAGCCAGCTAACCAGGCCAGAGACAGTCACTGCCGAGCGTGGGCTGCTGATTACTAACCCACCCTACGGCGAGCGCTTAGGCGAGCTGCCTGAGCTGGTACGCTTATACGCTCAGCTTGGCGAAAAGGCGAAAGCGCTGTTTCCTGGCTGGACGCTGGCGCTATTTACCGGCAACCCTGATTTAGGCCACCGCTTAGGGCTACGGGCGCATAAGCAGTATGCGCTTAAAAACGGTGCGCTGGATGCCAAGCTGCTGCTGATGGAGATTGCCAACCACACGACCAGCCAGCCAGACCATGGCAGCGACGCATCTGCGTCAGACAACGGTGAAGTGGTACCGAAAGAAAGCGCCAGTGCCAAGCCTGCTGTGTCGGAAAATGCTCAGATGTTTGCCAATCGCCTGGCGAAAAATCAAAAACGTCTGAAAAAGTGGCTAAAGAAGAGCGGTGAAACTTGCTATCGTGTTTATGATGCTGACATGCCGGAATACGCGCTAGCCGTCGACCGTTATGGCGATCGAGTACACGTTCAAGAGTATGCAGCGCCTAGCTCCATCAACCCTGCTCAGGCTCAAAAACGCTTGTTTGACGCGTTGGAAGTGATGCCAGAGGCCCTTGATGTTGATCCCAGCAACATTTATATCAAGCGTCGTGAGCGGCAAACCGGCAGTGCCCAGTACCAAAAGCGTGATGCCAGCGGTGAACGCTTTGAAGTGCGCGAAGGTGACGCGCGGCTATGGGTGAACCTGCGCGACTACTTAGATACCGGCTTGTTTTTGGATCACCGACCAGTACGTCGCATGCTTAACGAGATGGCCAGTGGTAAGCGCTTCTTGAACCTGTTTTGCTATACTGCTACAGCCACCGTGCAAGCAGCGTTGGGCGGTGCAAGCGACAGCGTCAGCGTCGATATGTCCAATACCTACCTTGAGTGGGCGAAAGATAACTTTACGCTAAACGCGCTGGACCCACGGCTGCATCGCGTGGTGCGGGATGACTGCTTCCGCTGGCTGGAAACCGCGAACGCCGAGTTTGACCTGATCTTTATGGACCCGCCGACATTCTCTAACTCCAAGAAAATGCGCGACACCCTAGACGTGCAGCGTGACCATCCCCGGTTAGTGGAGCTTGCCATGGCGCGCCTAGCGCCGGGCGGTACCTTGGTGTTCTCAAACAACCAGCGGCGTTTTAAGCTGGACGAAGAACTCAGTGAGCGCTATGCGGTGGAAGACATTACATCGCGTACCTTTGATCCGGATTTTCAGCGCCGAACCAACCTGCACCATGTGTTTGTATTACGGCATAAACAATAGAGAGCAATAACGCACCGGTTATGATTCAACTATCGATTTACACAACCTTAGGCTGCCACTTATGCGCCCAACTAGAGTCATTGCTGGTGACGCTGGCTAACCAAGAAGTGTTGCTGCATCGCATCGAGATTAGCGATGACGACGCTCTGGTAGAGTGTTATGGAATACGTATTCCTGTGTTGGTGGATAACGACGGAATTGAGCTAGACCGAGGATTTGACCTGGTGCGTCTGAGCGACTGGCTGCGCAAGCGCGGCTGGTTGGATGAAGCATCTCTCGCCGCGTTCACCACGCCACCCGAAAGTGCGCCACCCATCGGTGCGCATCAGCGCAGCGGGCGGCGTTTTTTAGGTTAAGCGTGGGGGCGGGAAGCCGGTATCACAGTGCGTCAAGCAGTGACAGTTGACGCATGGCCTCCTGTCCTTCCGGCGTATGGTCGGCGGCCTCAAGAACCTTGCGAAACCCTCGTGAAGATTGGATGGTGGCCTCATCTTCCAACCACATTTGCGCCTGTTCCAGGGTATCTGCTAACTGGTGTTTTAAGCCGCCAAACTGGGTGCCAATCTGCCCCCAAGCACGGCTAAAAATCCAGTCGCCAAACATGTCTTGGTGAATATGTACCAACACATAGTCATGGTCGGTTTCCCAGCGTACGATCACAACACTCTCCTTAAACTACCCTCGAACACGCCTGCCTATCAAGCCGTGGCGGCGTATTGTAAAGCCCGGATACTAAAACGCCTATGAAACTTGTTATCGACGCTAACATCCCCGCTGCTGACCAGTGCTTTGAACCGTTTGGCGCACTGCACCGTTTGCCAGGGCGTGAGATTTGTTCCGCTGATGTGGCGGAGGCCGACGCGCTGATCGTGCGCTCGATTACCCAGGTAAACCAGGCGCTGTTGGCACAAAGCCCGCTGCGTTTTGTGGGTACCTGCACCATTGGCACCGACCATATCGACCGCGTGTTACTAAGCGAACGCGGTATTGGTTTTGCTAGCGCCCCTGGCTGCAATGCTGAAGCCGTGGTGGATTATGTGCTTAGCAGCTTGCTGTTAGTGAGTGAGCGCGAAGGGTGGCCGTTGCTGACGCGCACGGTGGGGATTGTGGGGGCAGGCAACGTTGGTGGCCGTTTGCAGCAGCGTTTGCAGGCGTTGGGGGTAGCAACGCTGGTTTGTGACCCGCCTAGGGCGGAAGCAGACCCGTCGGTTGAGTTTTGCTCACTAGATACCCTGATCGAGCGCTGCGACGTAATGTGCCTGCACACGCCGCTGGTCAAAGAGGGCCGCCATGCCACCTATCAGTTGCTTAACGCCGAGCGTATTAACGACTTAGCCCCAGGCACAGTGCTGCTCAATGCCGGGCGGGGCGACTGTATTGATGGCTTAGCGCTGCGCAGCCGTTTAGCAGGTAAGGGCGATATCACGGCGATTTTGGACGTTTGGGAAGGCGAACCGGAAATAGACGCGGGACTGCGCGATTTAGTAGCGCTGGCAACGCCGCACATCGCTGGGCATAGCCTGGATGGCAAGCTACGCGGTACGTGGATGATTCAACAAGCGTTCGCTGAGCATATCGGCCAGCCCAGTCAGTTACGTTTTAGCGAGCTTTGCCCGTCGCCCGCGTTGGCTGAGTTAACGCTGCAGCAGGCCTTGCCGGTGGAAGATGCGCTGCGGCTTTGCGCCCGTACGGTATACGATGTGCGCCGTGACCATGATGCCCTGCAGCGTCAGGTGAGACAGCAGGGCATTAAGCAAGGCTTTGACCACTGCCGGGTGAACTATCCGCTACGGCGCGAGTTTGCCACGCTGCGCGTCTTGTTACAGAACGATGCAGCGGTGTTGGAAGCGCCGCTGCTAGCGGCTGGTTTTCAGGTGCGGTGTGTTTAATTACGCTGTGTGATGACTTGAAACGCACAAGGCCCGCATTTGCGGGCCTTGTGCATTATGCTAACGATAATATGTTTACTGACGGTAAGCGGCTTCTTTCAGCGCGCGGATACGGTCATCTAACGGCGGGTGGCTTGCAAACAAACGTTCTACCAGTGAGCGAGTTTGGCCTTTGGTAATAGCCATGGCGCGCATAGTATCTGGCATTTGGTCAGGCAGTTCGGTTTCTGCTTTCAGGCGAGCCAGCGCATTAACCATGGCGCCGGTACCCGCTAAACGAGCGCCTGCTTCATCGGCGCGATACTCCCGGTAGCGCGAGAACCACGCCACAATAGCGGACGCAATAATGCCGAAGACAATTTCTGCCACCATGACCACTGCAAAGTAGCCCATAAAGCCAAGGCCGCCTTCACCATCGCTGCGGCTCTTTAAGAAGCTGTCAATCAGGTGAGCAACCGCACGGGCGAAGAACATGACAAAGGTGTTCACAACGCCTTGAATTAGCGCCAGGGTGACCATGTCGCCATTGGCCACGTGACCAATTTCGTGGGCAAGTACCGCGCGTATTTCTTCTGGACGCATGCGGTTCAACAAGCCCGCTGAGACAGCGACCAGCGACTCATTTTTGTTCCAACCCGTCGCAAACGCATTCGACTGTTGGGCAGGAAAGATACCCACTTCAGGCGTCTTAATGCCCGCTTCTCGGGAGAGTTCGGCCACTGTGTCAACTAGCCATTTTTCAGTGGCGTTAGACGGTGTCTCTATGATGACCGTGCCGGTTGATCTTTTCGCTAGCCACTTCGACATAAACAGCGAAATGATTGACCCTGCCATACCAACGATAAAGCAGAACAGTAGCAAGCCAGTGAAGTTAATGCCCTGGCTGCGTAAGTAGCCTTCTACGCCAAACAGCCGCAGTGTGAAGCTAGCCACCAGAACTACCGCTAGGTTAGTAGCCAAGAACAGCAAAATGCGCATCATTGTGTGGGTTCTCCCTCAAAGGTCATAAAAGCGTCGATGTAATGATGGCTAGATACGTGTAATTGATGACAATTTCAAGATGTTATTGGCGATAACGGGACAGAAAGTTGGCGAAGCGGTCAAGAGCATCGCCGAGCTGGTCGGCCCACGGTAGTGTGACAATGCGCACGTGATCAGGTTCTGGCCAGTTGAAGGCGCTACCTTGTACCAGCAGGATTTTTTCCTGGAGCAGTAAATCCAGTACCAGCTGTTGGTCATCTTTAATCTTGAACACGTTCGGGTCTAAGCGGGGAAAGGCGTACAGCGCCCCTTTAGGTGTCACGCAGGAAACCCCGGGAATGGCATTAAGCTTTTCTACCGTAATATTGCGCTGAGCCAGTAGTCGTCCGCCCGGGAGAATCAAATCATTGATTGACTGGTAGCCCCCCAGCGCAGTTTGAATGGCGTGTTGAGCTGGCACGTTGGCGCACAGGCGCATCGAGGCCAGCATGGTCAGCCCCTGGATATAATCGTGCGCGCGCTGTTTGGCCAGCGTTCCAGAAATGGTCATCCAGCCTGAACGGAAGCCTGCACAGCGGTAGCTTTTTGATAGGCCATTCATGGTGATCACTAGCTGGTCATCGTCCGCGAGTGCCCCGGTCGCGGTGTGCTCTACGCCGTCGTAGAGAATCTTGTCGTAGATCTCATCAGAAAACACGACCAGGTTATGCTGCTTGGCAATCTCCAGTACTTCCCGCACCACCTCTGGTGGGTAAACCGCGCCGGTAGGGTTGTTCGGGTTGATAATCACAATGGCTCGGGTGCGGCTGGTAACTTTGGCGCGTATATCCGCCATGTCCGGAGCCCAGTCGGCTTGTTCATCGCATAGATAGTGAACGCCGTGCCCGCCAGACAAATGCGCTGCAGCGGTCCATAGTGGGTAGTCGGGCGCGGGGATCAATACTTCATCACCGTCGTTTAATAGCGCCTGCATGGCCATCACAATCAATTCAGAAACGCCATTGCCGATGTAGATATCTTCGATGCCGACGTTGGGTATCTGTTTACGTTGGCACTCCTGCATAATCGCCTTGCGCGCAGAGTACAGGCCTTTGGAATCGCAGTAGCCCTGGGCGGTGGGCAGGTTGCGCATCACGTCTTGAAGAATCTCTTCCGGTGCCTCAAAACCAAACGGTGCCGGGTTGCCAATGTTCAGCTTAAGAATCCGCTGGCCTTCTTCTTCCAGGCGTTTAGCGTGATCCAGTACCGGGCCACGAATGTCGTAGCAAACGTTATGCAGCTTGTGTGATTTTTTAAGCGGGTGCGATTCTTTAGACTGCGGGGTGTCCATGGGGTGTGATATCCAAAAGTGTCCAGTGGCCGGGGTGTTGGCGATAGTTCGCCCATTATGCGTCGGATTGTACCGGGCTGTCTTCGTCGTTTTGTAGTGGCGGCGGCGGAATGTCGCTTGGTGTTTCCAGTGTCAGCCTGCCGAGTTTTCCGTCGCGCAGTTCGTGTAGCAGTACTTCAGCGCCACGGTGTAGGTCGGCCTCGCCGCCAGGGCGTAGGCCGCCGCGTTTGCCGGCGATTTCTTTCAAAATGGCGTGGCCATCAAAACCGGCAATGGCCAAGAAATCCGGCTTTTGCGGGCCATCAGCATCCACCGCCTGGGTGACGGGAGCTTCATAAGTGGGCAACGCCTTGAGCTTGTAGCGAGCGGTTAACGCTGCAGGATAACGCTTGGCAAGCTCTGCGCTGGTAACAATGGCCACATCGGTATATTCAATTGCGGTATCACGAATTGCACCGCTGGCAGCCAAGCGGTAGGCGCTGGCTTGATCTTCGATTTTTGGCCATAGCACCCCAGGGGTGTCAATCAGCGCGACGCGACCGTCAATGCGCACCTTTTGTTGACGCTTGGTGACTGCGGGTTCATTGCCGGTTTTGGCAATTTTACGCCCAGCAAGCCCATTGATCAGCGTTGATTTTCCGACGTTGGGAATACCCATTACCATCACGCGTACATCACGGTCTGCACGCACTGCGCCTGCCAGTTCGTGGCACAGCTTGGGGATTTTTTTAAGCTCGCGGGTGTTGGTAGTGGTGATCGCCAACGCACGGGTATCCTCTTGGGCATCAAAAAACGCCACCCATTCCGCGGTACGTTCAGGGTCGGCAAGATCCGCCCGTGACAAAATCTTCAGTACCGGCTTATGGCGCGTCAGCTCGGCCAGCATGGGGTTGGCGCTGGAGTAGGGCAGGCGCGCATCAAGGACTTCAATGACGACATCAATTTCGGGCAGCGCGTCCTTGATCTGGCGGCGGGCCTTATTCATATGTCCGGGGAACCAGCCGAGCATGAGTCTCTCCTAATGAGCGCAAAACAAATACAAGCAAACATGAGCATAAAAAAGCGGGCTGCCATTCTAGCAGATGGCGCCCGCCTTGCTGGCGTTGATCGAGGATTTAGTGACGATTACTCGTCAGGATGAAACTCTAACGACACCGAATTAATGCAGTAGCGCAATCCAGTTGTGTCTGGTGGGCCATCAGGGAATACGTGACCTAAATGGGCATCGCAGTGTGAGCAGACAACTTCAGTGCGCTGCATGCCATGAGAGGTGTCGCTGTGCTCCTCAACGCAGCGTTTGCCCAATGGGCGGTCAAAGCTTGGCCAGCCGCAGCCCGCATCAAACTTATGTTCGTTTTCAAACAGCGGTGCATGGCAGCACACGCAGTGGTAAATGCCTTGGGCATCGCTGACCTGATAATCACCCGTAAAAGGGCGCTCAGTGCCTTTTTCTCGCGCCACGCGGTACTGTTCAGGGGTGAGTTGCTTGCGCCATTCGTCGGGGGATTTTGCTATTTTCGCCATGGGGGTCTCCTCTCCCTCTGGTTAACGTTAAACAGAGGCTTACCGAGCAGGCTAGCGTATCACTGCGCAGCGTGACAATAGCACGCAACACTAGATAGCCTGCTCGGGCTCAGCAGCGGTGAGCAGCAAGAAGACCGCCAGGAGGGTGTTTTACACGCTAGCGGCACCACCATTGCTACGTGGGTCATGGGCGCTTTCGATTAAGCCATCGGGGTGGCGCACAATACCGCCCGCATGCCCCATGGTGTCGCTAAACGCTTCAGGCAGTACTTCTACATCGTGCCCGGCGGTGGCAAGGGCTGCAACTAACCGGTCGTCAAAGCGCTCTTCAAGCTTAAGGTTGGTGCTGGACTCCCCCCAGGTGCGCCCTAATAGCCAGCGTGGTGCGGTGACTGCCTGCTGTAATGGCATGCCATGCAGGGCATAGCGGGAAAATACTGCCGCCTGGGTTTGCGGTTGGCCTTCACCGCCCATGGTGCCGTACACCATAGTGCGGCCATCGGTAAAGGTGGCAAGTGCCGGGTTAAGCGTATGGAAAGGCTTGCGGCCCGGGGCAAGACCACGTAAGTCATCTGGGTTAAGTGAAAAGCTAATCCCACGGTTTTGCCACAGTACGCCGCTTTCAGGCAGCACCACGCCGCTGCCAAACTCCCAGTAGATGCTTTGAATAAAGCTAACCGAGCGACCTTCGCTATCGACAGTGCCCATCCAAATGGTGTCACCGGCTGCAGGTTCGTAGGGCCAGGGCAGTGCCTGGGCAGGGTCGATGCTGGCGGTTTCTGCACTGATTTGCGCTTCGCTCAGCAGCGTTTGAAGCGACACTGGTACGCGGTTAGGGTCGGTCACGTAGCGATCACGCAGCATAAAGGCGCGCTTGGTTGCTTCGATAAGGCCGTGGAGGTGTTCAAAGCCGTTGGGCTCGGCGGCTTTAATGCGTTCGTAAATACCCAAAATCATCAGCGATGCCATGCCTTGGGTGGGAGCTGGCAGATTGTATAGCGTGGCATCTTGCAGGCGTAGCTGGAGAGGCGTGACCTGCTGGGCGCGGTAGCTATGGAAGTCGTCTAAGCGAAGCGGGCTGCCTAATGTTTCCAGGTCACGCGCCATACTGGCGGCCAGCTCACCGCGATAAAAATCATCCAGCCCTGCGCTAGCCAAGCGTTTTAGGGTAGCGGCAAGACGTGGCTGGCGCAGGCGTTGGCCTTCCTGGGGTACTTTGCCGTCAATCAGCAGTGCATCGCTAAAGCCAGGGCTTTGGCTTAAGCGCTCAATGTGTTTGGCGGTCAGTGTTTCCTGGCTTTGGGAAACCGCTACGCCCTGTTCGGCATGGCGAATGGCATCGGCCAGCAGGTCAGGCAGTGGCAGTGCATCGCCCCAGCTGCTGGCTACCATTAGCGCCTCCTGCCAGCCGCTAATGGTACCCGCCATGGTTAATGCCGCCTTTGGGCCGCGCTCAGGAATATGCGACTCGCCTGGATAAAAGTCGCGGTTGGCCAGCTGAGCTGCGGGGCCGCAGGCATCAATAGCAACCGGCGCTTTGCCAGGTTCGTGAATTAGCCAGAAACCATCACCGCCTAAGGCATTCATATGTGGGTATACCACAGCGATAGCCGCTGCGGCGGCGACCATGGCTTCTACTGCGTTGCCGCCCTGTTTTAGCACATCGCGCCCAGCGCTGGCGGCGAGGTGGTGTGGGGCAACACAACTGCCACCGTAGCTACGTTGGGTATGAAGCATCTTTTTAATTCCTTTGTTATTGGTAATAGCTACCAGCCAATGGCATCGGGTAGCCAAGTGGCAATGCTGGGAAAGATAAACACCAGCGCAACGGCAGCGAACTGTAGCGCGATAAAGGGCAGTGCGCCTTTGTAGATGT
>SKHS01000041.1 GCA_007116835.1 Halomonas sp. | reverse complement strand
GCGTGCTGATTTATCTGCTGATCGGCGCTGGCCTCTATTTCACCGTTATGACCCGCGGTATTCAGGTGCGTTATTTTGGGCACATGTTCAAGCTGCTGCGTAGTTCGCGTCAATCAAACGGCGGTATTTCATCGTTTCAGGCACTCTCCACCAGCCTGGCTGCGCGGGTAGGCACCGGCAATCTGGCCGGTGTGGCCGTGGCGATTTACTTTGGTGGCCCCGGCGCGATTTTCTGGATGTGGATGACCGCCATGGTCGGTATGGCGACCAGTTTTGTGGAATCTACCTTGGCGCAGGCCTATAAGGTGGATCACGGTGACAATACCTTCCGTGGTGGTCCTGCCCGTTATATTGAGCGTGGCCTGGGGCTGCGTTGGCTTGCGGTGCTGTTTTCAATCTGTTTGATTATTGCCTTTGGGCTGGCGTTTAACAGCGTACAGGCCAACTCTATCGCCCAGGCCATGGAACAGGCGTTTGCCATTCCCACCTGGGCCATGGGGTTAGTCCTGATGGCAGTAGTTGCGCCGATTATCTTTGGTGGTTTGAAGTCGATTGCGAAAGTAGCTGAGCTGGTGGTGCCGTTGATGGCGCTGCTGTACTTAATCTTGGCGCTGGTGGTTGTCGGGCTGAATATCAGCGATTTGCCTGCCGCGTTTATGACGATTATTCAAAGCGCTTTTGGCATTGAGCAGGCCGCCGGTGGCGCAATGGGGTATGCCATTTCCCAGGCTATCATGAGCGGTATTCAGCGTGGACTGTTTTCCAACGAGGCGGGTATGGGCTCGGCACCGAATGCGGCTGCGACCGCTAGCACGCGGCCTAATCACCCAGCGGCACAAGGGTTTATCCAGATGTTAGGTGTGTTCTTAGACACCTTGGTGATTTGTACCGCTACTGCAGCCATTATCATTATGGCGGGCCCCGAGTTGCTCATGAGTGAAGAAAACAACGGCATCCAGTTAACTCAGATGGCGCTCTCTAGCCACGTGGGTGAGTGGGGCGGTATGTTTATTGCCGTGGCGATCTTGCTGTTTGCGTTCACCTCAGTGATTGCGAACTACTCCTACGGCGAATCTAACATTGAGTATTTGGCGGGTCGTCGTGCGCCGGTGGCCGTACTTATCTACCGTTTGGCGGTGCTGGGCATGGTAATGGTGGGCTCGGTGGCAAGCCTGGGCGCGATTTGGAACTTCGCGGATCTTTCCATGGGCATGATGGCGGTCATTAACTTAGTCGCCATTCTGTTGCTATCGCCGATTGCCTTTGCGCTGTTCCGCGATTACGACGCGCAGCTAAAAGCTGGCAAAGAGCCGGTATTTGATCCCAGCCAATTCCCCAAATTAGCAGACAAAGTAGACCCTAACGCATGGCCGAAGCGGAAGTAATCGTTACCTGCTAATGGGATGGTTGAAAGCCCCGCTACTGTTGAAGCTGACAGTGCGGGGCTGTTTTGTTGCGCATCAATTCGATTTTGTCGAATGAAACTGGGAAAACGTTGCGCTTTTGCTAATTGAAAAGCGACGTAAAATGGCTGCCAACGAACCCACTGATATGTCAGGAATTTTTCGATGCCCCAACGTACACTGCTTGTAACCTCTTCTATTCTGGGCGAAAACGGCCAGTCCAACGCGCTAGCCAATCATTTTAAAACTCAGACGGAAGCCCGCGAAGACGTGGTGGTTACCCATCGCGATGTAGTGGCCAATGCATTACCGCACCTTGCTATTGAAGAACTCGGTGCGTGGCAAACACCAGCCGAAGAGCGCAGTGCTGAACAGCAGGCGTTAGCGGCTCACTCTGATGAGCTGTTGGCAGAGCTGCGCGCGCATGATGTGCTGGTACTGGCGGTACCGCTTTACAATTTAGGTATTCCTTCCCAGCTGAAAGCGTGGTTTGACCGCGTGCTGCGCGCTGGTCAAACCTTCCGCTATACTGAAAACGGCCCGCAGGGTTTGATCGACGGTAAGCGTGCAATTATTTTAGCTGCGCGCGGTGGTCAATACGCGGGAACTGACTTAGATAGCCAGACCCCACACCTAAAGAGCATGCTCGGTTTAATGGGCATTAGCGATGTGGAAATTGTCTTTGCAGAAGGGCTGAATATGGGCGAGGCTCAGCGTGATGCCGCGCTAAAAGAAGCGTTTCAAGCGATTGATCAACTGGTTGAAACACTGTAATAACACGCTGATTGACGAAGGGTAACCATGCCACGTCCAGAGCTGCTCGAACAAATTTATACCATTGTTGATCAGATTCCTGCTGGGCGGGTAACCACTTACGGGCGTATCGCGACGATGACCGAGGGAGCAACGCCGCGCATGGTTGGCTCGGCGATGCGTCATTTGCCAGAGGGGCATCAGTTGCCTTGGCACCGTGTCATCGCGGCCTCATTGACACTAGCCGACCACGGGGGGGCGGAGCGCCAGCATCAGAAACTGCGCGATGAAGGCGTTATATTTGATCGCAAAGGGCGAGTCCCCGCCCACCTTGTGTGGCCTGATGGAACCTGAAGCGCTTTCAACGTAACGCCGCCCATTCGGGCGGCGTTGTTGGTTTACTCTTCCAGATTAGCTCCAGACTTCCACGACCAGTCGCGCCAGCGCAGGTCAAACAGGTCTTTGCGGCGGTCTTTCAAGTTGGTCACTGAGCCTTCGGCACGGACAACCGTAAGGCGGGTCAGGTCTAGATCAGAGAAGAAAATCATTTCGGTGTTAGGCGTGGTTTCTGCTAGTACCGCATCGTGGGGGAAGGCAAAGTCCGACGGCGAGAACACAGCCGATTGCGCATACTGGATATCCAGGTTTTCAATCGAAGGTAAGTTGCCGACGCTGCCACACAGCACCACATAGCACTCGTTTTCGATGGCTCGTGCTTGAGCACAGTGACGTACCCGCAGGTAGCCGTTTTTGGTATCTGTCCAGAACGGTACAAACAGAATGTCCATGTCCTGGTCGGCTAGTAAGCGGCCAAGTTCTGGGAACTCAACGTCGTAGCAGATCAAAATGCCTACGCGGCCTGCATCGGTATCGAATACCTGCAGATTATCACCACCTTCAATCACCCAGTCGCGGCGCTCTTGGGGGGTGATATGCAGCTTCGACTGCTTTTCGATTTCGCCGTCCCGATGAAACAAGTAAGCAATGTTATATAGCCGGTCATCGTCGCCGACTTCAATCATTGAGCCACCGACGATGTTGATATTGTAAGACACCGCCATCCGCGAAAGCTCGGTTTTAAAGCGCTCGGTGAAGCCTGCCAAAAAGCGAATCGCGCCCATTTGATCCTGCTGGGCCGCGCGGTCTTGTAGACCCATCAGCGGCGCATTAAACAGCTCTGGAAATACAGCAAAGTCACTTTGATAGTCTGACAGCGCGTCAACAAAGTACTCGATTTGTTGAAGGGCCGCCTCCACTGATGCGAACTCACGCATTTGCCACTGTACCGCGCCAACCCGTACCTGCGTTGGACGGGTATCCAGTACGCTTTCAGCGGGCTCGAACAGAATGTTGTTCCACTCCAGGAGCGTGGCATAGCCGCGCGACTGCTCGTCTTCCGGCAGGTATTTACGCAGTAGGCGTTTAACCTGGAAGTCGTTAGCCAGTTGGAATGACAAAATAGGGTCGTAAATCTCTTTACGGGAGACCTTGTCGATATACTCCGCTGGGGTGAGCTCTTTGGCGTGCTGGTGGTATTCAGGAATACGCCCGCCCGCCAGAATGGCACGCAGGTTGTGCGAGCGGCACAGCTCTTTGCGTGCTTCATATAACCGCCGGCCCAAACGATAACCACGGTAGTCGGGGTGAATAAGGACATCCAGCCCGTACATGGCATCGCCATCTTGGTCGTTAAGGATAGTTTCACGATGGCCGATCAGGTCGTCGTATTTATGCGGGTTTGAAAACTCGTCATAATCGACCTGTACGGTCAGTGCCACGCCCACCAGAACACCATCGTCTTCGATAGCAATTTGGCCGTCGGGGAACTCCTGAATGAGCTTATCAATAGTGTGTTTTGGCCATGAACCGCCGATGTCGTGATACACCGCGTCCATCAGCGTTTTGAGCTGTTCGTAGTCATCGCTGGTAAGGTTGCGAAGATTAAGGTGCAGTTCTTCTAGGGACATAGTTAGGGGTTCCCGGCCGTCGAATGAAGTTAGCCTATTGTATCATTGCTGAGCGTTGCTCGTTTTATCCGCCGCGGTAGCGCGCACCAACGGGCGCGTCAGCGTTTGTGCCATGATGACCCCAGCCAAGATAAGTAGCCCCCCTATAAAATGGAACCCTGCCACCTGCTCGCCTAAAAATGCCATGGCAATCAGGGCACTAAAGAGCGGCATCAAGTTGATAAAAATACTCGACTGGTTCGCACCGATTTGACGCACCGCGCGCATCCATAAAAAAGTGGTAATGATAGAGGCGGGAATGCCCGCATAAAGAATTAACCACACATTATGGCTATCTACTGGCGTCATTGGCCCCATTAAATAAGGGGGAAGCAGGAACAGCACCGCAAAACAGACCTGGGCATAGAGCATCACCCACGGCGGCAGTTTCATCGACCAACGCTTCAACATGACGCCATAGAGCGCGTAACAGGTGGCGGCAACCACCATTAAGGCGTCACCAAACGCTACTTGCAGCTGTAACAACGACAGAGGGTTGCCACGACCAAGCAGCACGGTCACGCCAATAAATGCTAAAACCCCACCGACGACACCGCCAAGCGTTGGCGGTTCGCGCAAAATCAGCGCACTTAACAGCACCGTTAGCAGGGGCACCATGGCCGCTAATATGCCCATGTTGGTGGCAGTGGTCGTTTCCGCCGCTACATACGCTAAGCCTTGCCAAAGCCCCATGCCAAGTAGCCCCAGCAGCGCCAGTTTTGGCCAGTTACGGTAAATTTCATCACGGTGGCGTAACACCGCGGGGAGCACGAAAGGTGTCATCACCACCAGCGCTAGCAGCCAGCGTAAAAAGGCGATACTGCTTGGCGCAATGGCACCCACTGTTAATTGGTTAATGGTCATATTTCCTGACCAAATCAATACAGTGGCCAGTGGTGGTAAAAAGTAAATCAATGGCATAGCACGTTCCCTTATCGTTAGCCGGGTAATGTGACGTGCTTTCCAACGAGGGGCAAGTGCTTTGCCACAATGGATCATGGTTTCGCAAGACGGCTAAAAGTGACAGATTAAGAACGGGAAAGGGCTGTACGTCAGGGTGTGTATGTCATACGCTTGTTTGAATGCTGTTAACAATATAAAGGAGCACCGTGATGAACCAAACGCCCGCCTACCCACACCTGTTTCAGCCGCTGACCGTTGGCCACTTAACATTGCCTAATCGTGTGCTGATGGGGTCAATGCACACCAATTTAGAAGAAGCGCCCAACGGCTTTGAGCGCTTAGCAGCTTTCTATGCTGAGCGTGCCCGCGCGGGCGTTAGTCTGATTGTAACGGGTGGTATTGCTCCCAATGCTGAAGGCGCTGTGTTTCAAGGAGCCAATGCGCTTACCGATGACTCTCAACTGGCTGAGCATAAGGGCGTTGTTGAGGCTGTTCATGAGGCGGGCGGGCATTTGTGTATGCAGATTCTCCATGCAGGACGCTATGCCTATTCTCCAGAACTGGTCGCCCCTTCGGCACTGCAGGCTCCGATCAACCCGTTTATGCCTAGAGCGCTTTCAAGCGATGAAGTTGAGCAGCAAATTGCCGACTATGTGCGCTGCGCGCAGCTTGCTCAGCGGGCGGGCTATGACGGTGTGGAGGTCATGGGTTCGGAAGGCTACTTAATCAATCAATTTATTTGTCGTCGCACTAATCAGCGTGATGATGCGTGGGGCGGTGATTTTGAGCGGCGTATTCGCTTCCCGATAGAAATCGTGAAACGTATTCGCGCGGCGGTGGGCGAACGCTTTTTAATGATCTTTCGCCTATCGATGATTGACCTGGTAGAGGAAGGCAGCACCTGGGAAGAAGTGGTGCAGCTTGGCCAGGCCATTGAAGCGGCGGGTGCGAATGTGATCAATACCGGTATTGGTTGGCACGAGGCTCGAGTGCCCACCATTGTGACCAGCGTGCCGCGTGCCGCTTTTACCGAGGTCACCAAGCGCATGAAAGCCGCACTCTCCATCCCACTGATCACTACCAACCGTATCAATATGCCTGAGGTTGCCGAGCGCGTGTTGGCCGATGGGCATGCGGATATGGTGTCGATGGCGCGCCCGTTTCTGGCGGACCCTGAATGGGTGCGTAAAGCCGAAGCAGGCCTTGCAGACGAAATTAATACCTGCATCGCCTGTAACCAGGCCTGCCTGGATCACACCTTTATGGGCAAACTCACCTCATGCTTGGTCAACCCTAGGGCGTGTCATGAAACCGAGTTCACCCTGGAAACCACGCAAACGCCTAAGCGAGTAGCCGTGGTTGGTGGTGGCCCAGCGGGGCTAGCGACCGCCGTGGCGGCTGCTAGTCGCGGTCATCATGTGGTGCTGTTTGAGCGTCGTAGCGAGCTGGGCGGGCAGTTTAACTATGCCCGTAAAATTCCCGGTAAAGAGGAATTTAACGAAACCCTGCGTTACTTCCGCGTCATGCTAGAAAAACACGCGGTGGACGTTCGCCTCAACACAGCGGCGACTCCCGATACGTTAGCCGAATTTGATGAGGTGGTGATTGCCACTGGCGTTATGCCCCGTGAGCTTGCATTGCCAGGGGCCGATCATGCCAGTGTGCTTAGCTACGCCGAGGCCATTGAACACCCTGAGCGTGTCGGCCAGCGCGTGGCGGTGATTGGCGCTGGCGGTATTGGGTTTGATGTCTCTGAACTGCTCGCCCACCAGGGGCACCCCGCGATGGACTTGGCTGCTTGGTGTGATGAGTGGGGCGTTGATTTGACAATAAGTGAGCGAGGGGGCTTGAAGTTACCGATGCCGCCTGCCTCACCTCGTGACATTGTGATGCTTCAGCGTAAAAGCTCTAAGCCAGGTAAAAACCTGGGTAAAACCTCGGGCTGGGTGCATCGTGCATCGCTAAAGCAGCGTGGGGTTAAAACCTTAACTGGCTGTGAATATGTGAAAATTGATGACGAGGGCCTACACATTCGCCGCGAGGGAGAGGAGCAAGTGCTAGCGGTTGATACCATTGTGGTGTGTGCAGGCCAAGAGTCGGTACGTGAGCTAATTGATCCGCTGAACCACGCAGGTGGACGCGTGCATGTGATTGGTGGCGCGGATGAAGCGGCAGAGCTAGATGCTAAACGGGCTATTGATCAAGGCACTCGCATTGCAGCGATGCTTTAGCCGGTAGGCCTTCAAGTAGATCGTCAAGCATCACTAGAGCGGGTGACGTAAACGTTGAAATAGCGATAGACTGGTCAAGCGTTTTGGCTGTTAATCACAGTTAAAAATTTAAGGCGCGGGTGGCACCCAGCTCGCGCCGTACGACCGTCATATAAAAAGGACTATCGTCATGACCTCGGAGTGTACCCCACGATTTTTAGCCAGTGACAACACCTCCGGTATTTGCCCGGAGGCGATGGAATACCTGCTGGAAGCCAACCAAGCCGATGACCTGGCCTATGGTAATGACCGCTGGACCGCCCGCGCCGCCGATCGTTTTCGCGAGATGTTTGACTACGATTGCGACGTTTTTTTTGTGTTCAACGGCACCGCAGCAAATTCACTGGCACTTTCCGCGATGGGGCGCAGCTACCACAGTGTCATCTGCCATGAGCTGGCGCATATTGAAACCGATGAGTGTGGCGGCCCTGAGTTTTTTTCGAACGGCGCTAAACTGCTCACCTCTCCGGGGGCTAATGGCAAGCTCACCCCTGAAGGCATTGAAGCGCTAGTCACCAAGCGCAGCGATATTCATTACCCTAAGCCTAAAGTGGTGTCGCTGACTCAGGCCACAGAAGTGGGCACGGTGTACTCGCGGGAAGAGTTGTTGGCAATTCGTGCCATGGCAGACAAGCACGATTTGCGCCTGCATATGGACGGTGCGCGGTTCGCAAATGCCTGTGCCGGGCTTAAGGCTAGCCCTGCCGAGCTGACCTGGCAGGTGGGTGTGGATGTGCTGTGTTTCTCGGGCACCAAGAATGGCTTAGCGTTTGGCGAAGCCATCTTATTCTTTAATCGTGAGTTAGCGGAAGACTTCTCGTATCGCTGTAAGCAGGCAGGGCAGTTGGCTTCCAAAATGCGATATGTTTCCGCTCCGTGGCTTGGGTTGTTAGAAAGCGGTGCTTGGTTGACCAATGCTGAGCATGCCAATGCCATGGCGCGCTATTTATCCGAGGGGCTCCAGGCGTTGCCTGGGGTTTCGCTGATGTTCCCGACCCAGGCCAATAGCGTTTTCGTTGAATTGCCACCCCATGCTATCGAAGCGTTGAAAGCCAAGGGGTGGACCTTCTATACCTTTATTGGCGCCGGTGGGGCACGTTTTGTGTGCGCCTGGAACACTACCGTTGAATTGTTGGATCAGCTATTGGCAGATGTGAGATCAGTGTTGGAGTAATCAACAGCGCCGATAAACAGTGCCGATAATACGACTGCGCCGCCCATTGGGCGGCGCAGCTGTTTCTACCCAAACAGGCTGGTTCGTATATCGTTAAGTGCGGGTTTCAACGCAACTAACTCTTTCCTGTGATGCTCAAACTGTTAATTAATATGCGTTGAAGGTTTAGTCATCACGTTTTGCTAATGCTGACTACGCTGATAGAGCGACACCTCGTTTTGCACACCGCTTTGAGGTTAGGGCTTGGCGGTAGCTGCTTGGGGATGGGCCATAGGAGAGTTTCATGAGCATCTTTGATCACGTTCAAGACCGGTTTGCCCGCGTTCAACAAGAGGACATGAGCCTAGAAGAGTATCTGGCGCTTTGTCGTCAAGATCCTAAGGTGTATGCCAGTGCTTCTGAGCGCATGTTGGAAGCTATTGGCGAGCCTGAAGTGATCGACACGGCGAAAGATCCGCGTCTATCACGCATATTTTCTAATAAGGTCATTCGCCGTTACCCAGCGTTTGCTGAATTTCACGGCATGGAAGAAGCCATTGAGCAAATCGTGTCGTACTTCCGTCATGCGGCTCAGGGGTTGGAAGAGCGTAAGCAGATTCTTTATTTGCTAGGGCCAGTGGGTGGCGGTAAGTCGTCGCTGGCTGAGCGCTTGAAGCTGTTGATGGAGCGTATCCCGTTTTATGCCATTAAAGACTCGCCGGTGTATGAATCACCGCTAGGGCTGTTTTCGCCAGAAGAAGATGGCGAACTGCTAGAACAGGAGTACGGTATTCCCCAGCGCTATTTGCGCAGCGTTATGTCGCCCTGGGCGGCCAAGCGCTTAAAAGAAGCGGGCGGCGATATTTCCCAATTTCGGGTGGTGCGCCTTTATCCTTCGCGGTTGAATCAAATTGCCATCTCTAAAACCGAGCCTGGCGATGAAAATAATCAGGATATTTCGTCGTTGGTGGGTAAGGTCGATATCCGCCAACTAGAACTTTACTCACAAGATGACCCCGATGCCTATAGCTTCTCGGGCGGGCTCTGTCGCGCGAACCAGGGGCTGATGGAGTTTGTTGAGATGTTTAAAGCGCCGATCAAGGTGCTGCATCCACTGCTTACCGCTACCCAAGAGGGTAACTACAACCCCACCGAAGGCATGGGGGCAATTCCTTTTGACGGTGTGATCTTAGCCCACTCTAACGAATCGGAATGGCAGGCGTTTCGTAATAACCGTAACAATGAGGCGTTTCTGGATCGCGTCTATATCGTTAAGGTGCCTTACTGCCTGCGTGTTTCTGAAGAGATCAAGATTTACCAAAAACTGCTGGAAGACTCCTCGCTTAACGCCGCCCCCTGCGCGCCTGATACGCTGCGTATGCTGGCGCAGTTTTCGGTGCTTTCGCGGCTGAAAGTGCCCGAAAACTCAAGTATCTACTCCAAAATGCGCGTTTACGACGGCGAAAACCTGAAAGATACCGACCCGCGTGCCAAGTCTATTCAGGAGTATCGCGATGCAGCCGGTGTAGATGAGGGTATGCAGGGCTTATCTACCCGCTTCGCCTTCAAGATACTGTCTAAGGTATTTAACTTCGACAGCAATGAAGTCGCCGCGAACCCAGTGCATCTGCTGTATGTGTTAGAGCAGGCACTAGAGCGGGAGCAGCTGCCTTCTGAAGTGTTTGAGCGCTATATCGGCTTTATTAAAGAGTTTCTGGCGCCGCGCTATGTTGATTTCATTGGCAAGGAGATTCAAACCGCGTACCTGGAATCTTACAGCGAGTATGGGCAGAACATCTTCGACCGCTATGTCACTTATGCTGACTTTTGGATCCAGGATCAAGAGTACCGCGACCCCGAAACGGGCGAATTGTTGAACCGTCAGTCGTTGAACGATGAGCTGGAGAAAATCGAGAAGCCAGCAGGTATTTCCAACCCGAAAGACTTCCGCCATGAAGTAGTTAACTTTGTGTTGCGGGCACGTGCGCAAAATAACGGCATGAACCCCAGCTGGCAGTCTTATGAGAAACTCAAAGGTGTGATCGAGCACAAAATGTTCGCTAATACTGAAGAGTTGCTGCCGGTTATTTCGTTTAATGCTAAGGCGTCGAAGTCGGATCAGAAAAAGCACGAGGATTTTGTGGCACGCATGGTAGACCGTGGCTATACCGAAAAGCAGGTTCGGCTGCTTTCCGAGTGGTACCTACGCGTACGCAAATCCCAGTAGCGGATAATCGGGAGGTCGCATGACCTACTTTATTGATCGCAGGCCTAACGCTAAACATAAAAGCGCGGTCAATCGACAGCGCTTTTTGGAACGTTATCGCAAACACATTAAACGTTCGGTGGAGGAGGCGGTTAACCGCCGCTCCATTACCGATATGGAGCGGGGGGAAAAGGTATCCATACCCACTAAGGATATCTCTGAGCCGGTGTTTCAACATGGCCCGGGCGGTGCGCGGCATATCGTATCGCCAGGGAATAAAGAG
>SKHS01000030.1 GCA_007116835.1 Halomonas sp. | reverse complement strand
TGGCGTGGCAGCAGCAATTGAAGCGGTGGGGTTGAATTTTCTTAACCTGACCAGATAAAGAGGCTAGTCGCCAAGTACTGGCCTAACCCAACAACCTAACACACCTGAATGACCGCGCAAATACGTTTCGCTGGAAAAAATCCTGCTATTTACGCTATACTGTTCGGCTTGTTGAGTTTAATCGATTCAGCGCCCCAGGTGTTTCATTATTCTTCGTCGAGATAGGGTTTCTATGGCTGGAAATGCGCAGCAGCAGTCGCGTCTGAAGGAGTTGATCGCGCGCGGTAAGGAGCAGGGCTACCTGACCTATGCCGAGGTCAACGACCATCTACCCGAGGATATCGCCGACCCGGATCAAGTGGAAGACATCATTGGCATGATTAACGACATGGGTATCAGTGTCGTTGAAGAAGCGCCAGATGAAGACACTTTGATGATGTCGGATCACTCCACGGACGAGTCCGCTGCGGAAGAGGCCGTTGCGGCACTCGCCGCCGTGGAAAGCGACGTCGGTCGCACTACCGACCCTGTGCGCATGTATATGCGCGAAATGGGTACGGTTGAACTTCTAACCCGCGAAGGCGAGATTGAAATCGCTAAGCGGATCGAAGAGGGCACCCGAGAAGTCATGTCTGCGCTGGCGTACCTGCCTGGCGCAGTTAACTCTATTCTCGACGCCTATGATGCCACGCAGGATGAAGAAGCGCCTGGCCGCTTATCTGATCTGTTCTCTGGTTTCATTGACCCTGATGAAGGGATTCCTGGGGTGGCGGAAGCCGAAGTGCCTGAACCCGAAATCGAGCCGGAGCTAAGCGATGATGATATCGATAGCGACGAGGACGACGAGGATGAGGATAGCACTGCCAGTGAAGGCGGCCCCGATCCTGAAGAAGCGAAAGCGCGCTTTGAGCAGATCCGTGAGCAAAACGCTGCGGTTGAAGCTGCATTAGCGAAGTACGGTCGTGGCAGCGCTGAGCTTAAGAGCGAGCAAGCGCGTCTTGCCGAGCTGTTTTCACCGATTAAGCTGGTGCCAAAGCATTTTGAGCGCTTGGTTGGCCAGGTGCGTATTAGCGTAGAGCAAGTGCGTGCCCAGGAAAAAACGGTCATGCAGCTGTGCGTTAAGAAAGCCAAGGTGCCGCGCAAAACGTTTATTAAGTCGTTCCCTGGCTACGAGTCCAACCCGAAATGGCTGGACGCCTTCCAGGAAGCGCAGCCCAAGTATGCTGACCGCCTTGAGCCACTGCGCGCTGATATTGCTCGCTCACAGCGCAAAATTGCCTTTGAAGAGGACATGGTGCAGCTCACTGTGGCCGACCTCAAAGAGGTTAACCGCAAGCTCTCTATCGGCGAGGCGAAAGCGCGTCGTGCCAAGAAAGAGATGGTTGAGGCTAACCTGCGCTTGGTAATTTCGATTGCTAAGAAATATACCAACCGTGGCCTGCAGTTCTTGGATCTGATTCAGGAAGGCAACATTGGCCTAATGAAGGCGGTTGATAAGTTCGAATATCGCCGTGGTTACAAGTTCTCGACCTACGCCACTTGGTGGATTCGCCAGGCGATTACGCGCTCTATCGCTGATCAGGCGCGTACTATCCGGATTCCGGTGCACATGATTGAGACGATCAATAAGCTCAATCGCGTATCTCGTCAGATGCTGCAGGAAATGGGGCGCGAGCCGACGCCGGAAGAGCTGGGCGAACGCCTGGAAATGCCGGAAGACAAAGTGCGCAAGGTGTTAAAAATCGCCAAAGAGCCGATCTCTATGGAGACGCCGATTGGTGATGATGATGATTCGCACCTAGGCGACTTTATCGAAGACGGCACCATGCTGTTGCCGATCGACATGGCCACCGGCGAAGGCTTGATCGAAGCCACCCGTAACGTGTTGGGCGGCTTAACTGCTCGTGAAGCGAAAGTCCTGCGCATGCGGTTTGGTATTGATATGAATACCGATCACACGTTGGAAGAAGTAGGTAAGCAGTTTGACGTTACCCGCGAGCGGATTCGTCAGATCGAAGCGAAGGCACTGCGCAAACTGCGCCACCCAAGTCGCTCGGAGCCACTACGCTCGTTCCTAGACGAGTAAGTCAGGGATAAAAGGCATAGCTGCCTTTGTGCTTGCTGGTAAAGTACTTACTGATAAAAGTACGCGCTGAGAAAAAGCCCGCCGTTCTATGAACGGCGGGCTTTTTTTGCGCTGGTCCATCAGCGTGAGGCGATGAAAACGCTTACAGCGTGTAGTGGGTCGCGGAGCCGGGGCCCACCGGCAGGCCAAAGACAAACACCCAGATAAAGAACAGCAGTGTCCAGCCAACCAGCATAAATAGTGTATAGGGCAGCATGATGGCAACCAGGGTGCCAATGCCCATATCCTTCCGGTAGCGCGTTGCCACGGCAAGAATCAAACCGAAATAGCTCATCATCGGGGTAATCAGGTTGGTCACGGAGTCGCCGATCCGGTAAGCCGCCTGAATCACTTCAGGGGCATAGCCCATCAGCATTAGCATGGGGACAAAGATTGGAGCCGTCACCGCCCACTGAGCTGAAGCGCTGCCCAGCGACAGGTTAACGAATGCACACATAAGAATAAACAGGGCGAAGAGGCCTGGGCCACGCAAACCAAGGGATTGCAGCAGGTCAGCGCCAGCAACGGCCGTCACGGTGCCAAAGTTGCTCCAGTTAAACAGCGCCACAAACTGCGCCGCAAAGAATACCAATACAATATACAGGCCAAGGCTACTCATACTCTTCGCCATGGCGTCGACCACGTCGCGGTCATGGCGCATGGTGCCGGCTAAACGGCCATAGGTGAAGCCTAGTACGGTAAAGGAGACCGCAACGATGACAACAATGCCGCGCAAGAAAGGGGAACCGCTAACCAGTCCCGTTTCAGGGTCGCGTAATATGCCGCTTTCAGGCACCACCATGGCGGCGACAAGGGCTATTAAAGCTAACGTGACTAGACCCGTGCCTTTTAAAGCGCGCTTCTCCGTTTCAGACAGTCCTTCCATGCGCTGCTGATCAATATCGCTATCAGCGTAGCTGGCATCAAACTTCCCAAGCTTGGGTTCGACCACGCGTTCGGTAACAAAGCCGCCAATGAGCGTAACAAAGAACGTGCTGACGAACATAAAGAACCAGTTGGCTTCTGCACCCACAATGTAGGCCGGATCGAGAAGTCGCGCGGCTTCCTGTGTAATCCCGGAGAGCAGCGGATCTACCGTACCGATCAGTAGGTTTGCGCTGTAACCCCCGGATACCCCGCAGAAAGCGGCAGCAAGTCCTGCCAGTGGATGACGCCCTAAGGAGTGGAAGATCATGGCAGCAAGTGGAATCAATACCACATAGCCAAGTTCAGCCGCCATGTTCGACATAATGCCAGCAAACACCACGGCATAAGTGACGATACGCGGCGAGCGGTTAAGTACTAGCGCGCGCATGCTGGCAGACAGCAGGCCTGAATGCTCGGCAACGCCAACCCCCAGCATCGCGACGAGTACCGTGCCCAACGGTGCAAAGCCGGTGAAGTTAGTGACCATTTCAGTGATTAAACGACGCAGACCTTCGGCATTAAGCAGTGAATTAACTGCTATCCATTCACCTTCGTTGGCCGGGCGAGGATCGGCCACAGAGACGCCGAGAGCACCTGCAATGCCGCTTGCGACCACGACCAGCACACACAGAATGGCAAATAGCGTTACTGGGTGTGGCAATAAATTACCCAGCCACTCAACGCTGTCTAAAAAGCGCGTGAACGCACTTCTCTTTAGGCTTTCTTCACGATTTTGTGAGTTTTTCATAAGGTTAATGTCGTCGTCAGGTTGTTTTTTAGCAAAATTGTCCATTGATTTAGGTAGACGACAGTACGTTGAAGCTTTCAGTGGCGCAAATGGCTTTGCGCATAGCGAGATTCAAAAAATGAAACGCCGCCTAGCAAGGCACTAGGCGGCGCTAAATAACCGGTTGGTAGCGCTTATAGCAGCCCTTATAGAGATGCTTGGCGGGCGCGAGCAATTCGCCGAGCGAGAAGTAAAAGTTCAATCATAGCAAACAGAATAAGGCTGTAACCGAGCAGTTCCACGGCTTCTTCGGCCACGTTTTTAAAATCGCGCACATAGTTCTCTTGAAGCGAAGCACCGCACGCCAGAGCACCTGGCGACCATAGAGGCGTGAGAAGATATATGTGACCAAGACTCCCGCAGCGAACAGTCCGAAAGCAAAGGTGTTGCTATAGTAAGCAAACTCTTCCAGGAAACGGCGGCGATGGATAATGACCCAGGCCAAGCTTGGCAGCACAATCAGAGCCACGAGTATTTTCCAAGTATGTCTGGCCACATAATGGTCGAGAAAATAGTCTTGTTCACGAACCAGTGATGCGGCAACAAAGGCGAGCAGTAGCAGCGTGACGGTGGGCCATACGTGAAGCACCTGTCGTACATAAATCAGTAACGCGCAACGGCAGGCTAGCACTACTGTTTGGGTAAGCTCCGTAAACCCTAATTCGCTGTAGCGCACATTAGGCAAGTAAATGGCTTCCAAGTAGCCGCCCTGGGCAATGCCAGCGATAAAAAGCACATACAGCGTTGCACGCAGTAAAGCGTAACCAAAACTGATTGGCCATTGAGGTGGGGAAGGGGGCATACCAACATCCTTATTGCGGAAGTGCGTGACAAATGGCGTAAAACATCCAAGGGTGAATGTTCATTATATCGTCACCTTTCTGTGCTGGCACGTCGAACCTATGGGGAGTGTCTCGACGGCTGGCGGATATCACTGCACATTGGTTGCGCTCAGGGTGTGAAAATCGATAACAATCATTGAGGGGCGGATAACATAATGGCAATTAGCGTTTTTGATCTCTTTCGGATAGGTATTGGCCCATCTAGCTCACATACTGTTGGCCCGATGCGCGCCGCGCGTGACTTTGGGCTAGCGCTGAATGAATCGCCTCTGACACGCATCGTCGTCAGGCTGCATGGTTCACTGGCAGCGACTGGCGTAGGGCACGGTACAGACAGCGCCGTGATGATGGGGTTAATGGGCGAAACGCCAGAAACCATTGACCCTGATGCTGTTGTGGGAAGCCTGAAAGCGCTAGAGGAGGGCGCATTGTTAACGTTGCCGAATGGTCAAACGGTACCGTTTGACCGTGGTCGGGACATTGAGTGGGATGAGCGCTGCCTACCGTTTCATCCGAATGCCATGGTGTTGACGGCCTATCAGCAAGACACGGTTATCGCGACCAATACTTACTACTCACTGGGTGGGGGGTTCTATGTCGATCAAGCTAGCGCGGATAAAGGTGGGATAGAGGAGGACACAACGGCGCTGCCTTATCCTTTTGACACCGCCAACGAGCTGCTTGCCCTGTGCCATACCCATGGGCTGCGCATTAGCGAGCTGATGCTTGAAAATGAGAAGGCTTGGCGCAGTGAAGAAGTGGTTCGTGCTGAACTGCTAACAATTTGGCAGGTGATGCGTGAAAGCATTGATAACGGACTGCAGGCCACGGGGCATCTGCCGGGTGGGTTGAACGTTAGGCGGCGTGCGCATGGGTTGCACCAACAGCTGCTATCGCCGCCGCCGAATCAACGCCTTATTGTATCGAGTTTCAGCGTGATGGATTGGGTTAATCTGTTCGCGCTGGCGGTGAATGAAGAGAACGCAGCCGGCAAGCGTATGGTGACGGCACCGACCAACGGAGCTGCAGGAATTGTGCCCGCTGTACTGGCGTATTATTTGAAATTTGAGCCAGATGCCTGCGATACGGATATCGTGAACTTTCTGCTGGCAGCGGGCGCTATCGGCATTCTGTGCAAAAAGAATGCGTCGATTTCTGGTGCCGAAGTAGGTTGTCAGGGTGAAGTGGGTTCTGCTTGTGCCATGGCTGCAGCAGGGCTTGCTGACGTGATGGGTGGTTCGCCAAAGCAGGTGGAAAATGCCGCTGAAATTGGCTTGGAGCATAACCTTGGCCTCACCTGCGACCCGGTGGCAGGGTTGGTTCAAGTGCCGTGTATTGAACGCAATGCGATTGCTTCCGTAAAAGCCATCAACGCTGCGCGTATGGCGTTACATGGCGATGGTGAGCACTTCGTTTCACTGGATAAAGTCATTCGCACCATGCGCGATACCGGTCGTGACATGCAGGATAAGTATAAAGAGACGTCCAAAGGTGGGTTGGCCGTGAACGCAATTGAGTGCTAATTCGTCCCATTCTGGGTCATCGAGTGATTAGGTAGCGTCTTTGCAATATTCGTCACTAGATAATCAACGAGTTGGCGGATTTTGGGGGATAGATGGCGATGGCGAGGGTAAACCAGCCAAACAGCCGTGTCGTGATGTTGAAAGGGCTCCAGCACAGACACCAATTCACCGCTTTTTAGATAAGGCGCAACATAGTAGTCGGGCAGTTGGGCGAGCCCTAGCCCTTTCAGTGCTGCATCTAGCAGCGCAGGCCCCGAATTGCCGCTCCAGCAGCCTTCTACTTTCACTTCGCGGCGCTGCCCGTTAACTTCAAATAGCCAGTTTGGCCGTGAGCCGATCAGGCACCGGTGCTGGCTTAGCTCGGATAATGTGTGGGGTCTAGGAGCCTGGCGGAAATAGACCCGAGACCCGACCACATACTCTCGTCGCTCGCATAGCCTGCGCGCAATTAGGCTAGAGTCTTTGAGCACACCCATGCGAATGGCAATATCAAAGCCCTCTTCGATCAGCTCTACCGGGCGGTTAGTAAAGTGCATGTGTACTTCTAGCTGAGGGTGCAGACACTGAAAGTCATTGACCAGTGGGGCGATATAGCGCTCACCAAACGTCGTGGCCGAGGTTAATTTAAGCAACCCGTGGGGCTTCGCCTGAAGCTCGCTAATCGCTTGTTCGGCATCGCGCAGCCCGTCAAAAAGATGGCGGCAGTGCTCAACGTAAATAACCCCAGCATCAGTTAACCTGATTTGTCGCGTGGTGCGGTATAGCAGCTGAACACCCAGCTGATTTTCCAACTGGCTAACCAAACGGCTGATATGTGATGTCGACACTTTCAAGTGGCGTGCTGCTGCCGAAAACGTGCCTAGCCTCACTACTTCAATAAACGCTTCTATACGATCCCAGCGCTGCATAGGCAATCCTTGGACGTGATTGTTGCTCAGTGGCAATAATCTTATGAGTGTATCCCGACTTATCCTGTTCGCCTAGCTGGCCTACACTGGGTCCAATACACGTTATTCACCAAACCTTGTTCAATGCTTGTTCAATGACGTCATTCGATTAAACCGTCGTTAGCATTTCACAGCGTCTGTTAAGGAGTTGTAAAGATGAAATCACGTGCAGCCGTCGCACTCGAAGCAGGTAAGCCGCTTGAGTTAGTTGAGATTGATGTGGAAGGCCCGAAAGCCGGTGAAGTACTGGTTAAGATGGCCGCAACCAGCGTATGCCATACCGACGCCTACACCCTTTCTGGCGCAGACCCGGAAGGCAACTTCCCAGCGGTGCTGGGCCATGAGGGGGCTGGCGTGGTGCAAGAAGTCGGTGAGGGCGTGACCAGCGTCAAACCAGGCGACCACGTGATTCCGCTATATACCGCTGAGTGCGGCAAATGTAAATTCTGCTTGTCTGGCAAAACCAACCTGTGTGGCAGCGTACGCGCGACGCAAGGTAAAGGGGTGATGCCGGATGGCACCTCGCGCTTTTCGCTCGATGGCAACATGCTCCACCATTACATGGGCACGTCGACCTTTAGTGAGTACACCGTGCTGCCCGAGGTGTCGCTTGCTGTAGTCTCTAAAGAAGCGCCCATGGATAAAATCTGCCTATTGGGCTGCGGTGTTACTACGGGGATCGGTGCGGTACTGAATACGGCAAAAGTAGAGCCAGGCTCCACCATCGCTGTTTTTGGCTTGGGCGCGATTGGTTTAGCGGTCATTCAAGGGGCGGTAATGGCAAAGGCCTCGAAGATTATTGCCATCGATGTAAACCCCGATAAATTTGCACTGGCTAAACAGTTTGGCGCGACTGACTTCGTCAACCCGAAAGACTACAGCGACCCGATTCAGCAGGTCATTGTTGATATGACCGACGGCGGCGTTGACTACTCTTTTGAGTGTATCGGTAACGTTAACGTAATGCGCTCGGCCCTTGAGTGCTGTCATAAAGGCTGGGGGGAGTCGATTATTATTGGTGTGGCAGGCGCTGGTGAAGAGATCTCTACACGCCCGTTCCAACTGGTGACTGGGCGTGTCTGGAAAGGTTCGGCGTTTGGTGGCGTTAAAGGGCGCAGCGAGTTGCCTGGCTATGTTGAGCGCTATATGCAGGGTGAGCTCAATATTGATGACTTTATTACGCACGATATGCCGTTCGAGAAGATCAATGAAGCTTTCGATCTACTGCATGCAGGGAAGAGCATTCGTACCGTGCTGCATTACTGAGTATTATGGGGAGTAAGATAAATGAGCGCGGTAAAGGAAACTCGCCGCGCTGCCATTTTTTCAAGGAGCCTGCCCATGAGCATGAGTGAAACTTTAGAACTGGTGTCAGCCAACCGTAGCTTTGGTGGCTGGCACAAGCGCTACCGCCACTACTCCCGGGCGCTGGACTGCGACATGGTGTTCGCCGTTTACTTACCGCCCCAGGCGGAAAACGAGCGTGTGCCGTTGCTGTGGTGGCTATCAGGACTGACCTGCAATGACGAAAACTTTATGCAGAAAGCCGGTGCTCACCGGGTTGCCGCTGAGCTAGGAGTGGCGATTGTTTGCCCCGATACCAGCCCGCGCGGCACTGACCTGCCCGGTGAGCATGAACGCTATGACTTAGGCTCGGGCGCTGGTTTTTATGTGAACGCCACTCAAGCCCCCTGGAAGTCTAACTATCGCATGTACGACTATGTGGTAGAGGAGCTGCCTTCCGTTGTTCGCCAGCATTTCCCAGTCAATGGGCGCGAATCGATTAGTGGCCACTCTATGGGTGGCCATGGTGCGCTGATACTGGCGCTGCGCCACCCTGGTAAGTTCCGCTCTGTGTCGGCACTAGCCCCCATTGTTAACCCGATGAACTGTCCTTGGGGGAGAAACGCGTTTACCAGCTATCTAGGAGACGATGAGACTCGCTGGCGTCAATATGATGCCTGCGAACTCGTGGCCAACGGCGCTTCTCGCCAGCGGCTGTTTATCGATCAGGGTGAAGCAGATCAGTTTCTGGTAGAGCAATTGATGCCAGAGCGTTTGGAAGCCGTTTGTGAAGCCCACGATCATCCGCTAACACTGCGCCGCCAGCCAGGTTACGATCATAGCTACTTCTTTATCGCCTCGTTCATTGAGGATCATTTGCGCTATCATGCAGAACACCTCATGAAGCGTTAAGGGTATCGAAATGCTAAATCGCGCGTTGCGCCGTTTTGTTCGTCTGATGTGGCGTATTCTTTGGCGTGGCGCGCTGGCCTTTGTTGTCCTTTCCATTGCGATTGTCGTGCTTTTTCGCTTCGTACCGCCCCCGGGGTCTATGGTGATGGTTGAGCGTAAAGTGCAGAGCTGGATTAACAGTGAACCGATACGTATTCAGCACCAGTGGCGCAACTGGGACGAGCTTTCCAGCAATGCAAAATTGGCGGTGATTGCCGCAGAAGACCAACGCTTTCCACAGCACCGAGGGTTTGATTTAGTGGAAATGCGCCGTGCCTGGGAAGCGAGTCGGGACGGGGCACGTCTACGCGGCGCGAGCACGCTGAGCCAACAGACCGCTAAAAATGTCTTTTTGTGGAGTGGTCGTAGTTGGGCTCGTAAAGGGCTAGAGGCATGGTTTACGCTGCTGATCGAGGTGCTGTGGGATAAGCAGCGGATCTTAGAAGTGTATTTAAACGTTGCTGAGTGGGATACCGGTGTTTTCGGGTTGGAAGCCGCCGCTGATCACTACTTTGGCGCGTCTGGCAGTGCGCTTACTGAACGGCAGGCAAGCCTGCTGGCGGCTATTCTCCCCAGCCCCCGCACCCGTAGCGCCTCTCGCCCAGACGCCCAGGTTGAGCGTCGGAGCCAGTGGATTCGTCAGCAAATGCGCAACTTGGGCGGCGTCAGTTATCTGCAGCGTTTGTAGTCGTTACGCCGCGGCTGGGCGAGGTTTGCGTACCACCATAACAACCCCCGTAATGGCAATCACCATCCCCGCTAATCCCAGCAGCGGCAAACGCTCATCAAACAACCACCATGCCTGTAGTGCGGTCACCGGTGGCACCAGGTAAAATAAACTGGCAACCCGAGAGGCCTCGCCTTTTTTGATTAACGCCATTAGTAAAAGAATGGCGGCAATCGACAGCACTAACACTAGCCAACCTAGCGTAAGCACAAACGTCATACTCCATTGAATGTGACGCTCTTCAAACAGCAGCGCGCCTGCTCCTAGCAATATGCCCGCCGCTATATATTGGATAACGGCACCCGACAGCAGTGGCATGCTGGTACAAAAACGCTTTTGATAAAGCGTGCCCAGCGAAATTCCTACCAACGCAGCCATCACGCATAGCAGCGCACCAACGCCGAACCCAGCAAATAACGATGTGCCGAATTCCAGCTTGCTGCCTAACACAAGGCTGATACCCACTAGGCCGAAGAGTAGCCCTAACCATTGGCGCTTGGTTAGTCGCTCACCCAATAGAGGGCCTGCGAATGCTGCCGTCAGTAGCGGCTGCAAACCCACTAGCAGCGCTGCTAACCCTGCAGGCATCCCCAAATAAATACCCTAGAAGACCCAGCCTAAATAAGCGCCATGAACCAGTAGCCCCGAAACGCCAATATGCAGCCAAAGTGCTGCCCCTGAAGGCCAAGTGATGCGCATCATCCCTATCATAGGAATAAGTAGAGTCAGCGTGAGCACAAAACGAATAAACAGAAAGGTAAAAGGTTCTGCGTAGGGCAAGCCAAATTTTGCGCCAATAAACCCGGTGCTCCACAACAAGACAAAAATGCCTGGCATCGCAGCAAGGCCAATAGCTGTGCCATTGATATTTTTTAAGTTCATGATTTTATTTGGCATATTAAAAAAGCTCATGGGTT
>SKHS01000090.1 GCA_007116835.1 Halomonas sp. | reverse complement strand
CTCGGTTCGCCGCTCCTCTGGAAAGTCAGGCAATTGCTTCCCCATATCGATGATGTATTGATAACGATCCATCCAGTTATCAAATATTTCAAACTCTTCGACCAGCTCTTGCTGGGCCAGCTCAGCGCCTGAAGTTACCATGGCGTTTCCTTTGTTGGTGTCTATGTCATCCCCATTATAACGGGTCAGAGGACGTTTTTGGGGCTGTTTTCAAGCGATGGCGCTGCTGCTCATGGTGCCACTCGTTATCCTCAGTATGTAAATATCGGCTAGTCGTATCCAGCTTAGCGTGGCGGGCACTTTCGGCCAGATAGCGAAGGCTTACCCCTGACTGAGCCTGATGAGTGATGGCTGTATGCCGCAGCCAGTGAGGTGTTGCACGGCGTAAAGCACTGACATAGGCAGGCTTACCATCTTGCGCTTCTAGTGCATCAGCGGCTTCGTTAAAGGTGCCTTTAATCAGCCGGTAGAGTTGGTTATCGCTAATGTCGCGCTGTTTATCCAACGCTCGGATGAGCGGAGTGGGTTCGTGATAGCTGGGTAGGCCATTTAATTCAAGCGCTTGTCGCCATTCGATTAAGCATTCAAGCATGTCGTCAGGCACCGGAATACGCGCAAGCTTACTGCCCTTGCCCACTACTATCCACCACCAACGCCCTTCTCTTTCTTGAAAGTCCTCCATCCGTGCATTGGCCATTTCACTAATACGTGGCGCCAATAGATAAGCGAAGCTGACGATAAACCGTCGTCGCGCGTGCTCGTAAGCCTCTCGCTCACTAGTGAGCTTTACGGGTGCATTCAGCCACTGCCAAAACCAGGCCCAGAGATCGCGCTCTAAATAGCGCTCAATGGTTTGAGTCTGGTTCTTTAGCCGCCTCGCCTTGTCACGCATCAGCACGAATGGGTTATGCCTTACCCAGCCGGCTTCTACCAACCAGCTATATAGGCCCTGCAGAATGATCAGGCTTTGACGCCGGCTTGCCGGTGAAAGCCCGCCACGAAACGGCCGCCATTGGGCATGATAACGAGGCTTACTTGGCCCCACCCACTGCTCTGCTGGCTGTGGATCTTCCAAAAAAGCCTCGTATTGGCGCAACAATTCACGATTCATATCGCGTAACTGGTTATTTTGGTTAGCTAGCCAAAGTAACAGTCGCTCTGCTTCCCGGCGGTAGCTTTTCAGCGTTTGAGGGCTCGCTTGATACTCTCGCAGCCACGCGGCCACCGCCTCAACATCGCTTTTAGCGTCAATTAACAAAACGTCATTTCGTGGCGCATCAAGTAAGGAGAGCTTGGGCAGCAAATCAGACCCACTGTTCTTTTCTAGACGCCTGCTCCCTGGCGATTGCTGTTTTGTTACCTCTGTGGGCATCGCTACGCTTCCCTCTATGAGTGCTTCTTCAATGGGTTAAGTGTGACGTTACAAGCGAAAAAATTCAAGATTATGGGGGTAATCTTGAATTTATACCCAGCTCTGTAAATAATATTACGTTTTATGTATTACGTAATTATTGTAATTTTGACAAAACCTAATGAAAATAGCGTTATCAATCGAACAGGGATAAGCACCATGGCGCGCAGCGGGATTCAATACAGTGATGTTCAGCAAGCAATCGATACACTGCTTGCCCGCGGTGATACACCTAGCGTTCAACGCATTCGCGAAGTGCTGGGCACGGGCAGCTTCACAACCATCAGCGAGCATTTCCGTAGTTGGCGTATAGAACGCGAGCAAAATCGCGACGTACCGCCGCCCAAGGGCGTGCCGGAAGTTATCGTTAACGTGGTAAGTGAGCTCTGGAGAGAAGCTCAGGAAGTTGCCAATCAAACGCTGGTTCATTACCGGGAAGAGGCCAATCGGCAAGTGGAAAGCGCCCAGCAGGAAGCCGCTGAAGCACGTCAGCTAGCGGCAAATGCAGAACAACGAGAAAGCGCCCTTGCGGAGCACTTGCGACATACAGAGCAGCGCCTGGAAACGCTAAACCGTGAGCTGGCGGCTAGCCAAGCCAATGAGCATCAATGGCAACAACAGGCAGAAAAAGCCATTCAAGATGCCAAGCAGTATCAGCAGCTGTTTACCAAAGCGGAGCATGATATGGCCGCGTTGAAAGAGCGCTTTGCTGAAGAGCAGCTGAAGCAGCAAACCGCCTGGGAGCAGCGCTTAGCTCAGGAAGAGCAGCGCAACGAAGCAGCAGAAGGAAAACTGATGGCGCTGCTAGATACGCTGAGGCAAGAGCGTGCCCAAGAAGAAAAAGCACTGCAAAAACGCCTTCAACAGACGGAGCAACGCGCAGACAACTTGGCGAAAGAGCTTCAGCTAAAAAAAGAGACACTGCAGCACTACCAGTTAGACAACAGTAGCTTGCAACAGCGCATTGATGAACTTGAGCGCATCAACATATCGCTCCAGGAGCAGAAAGCTAGTCTGCAAAGTGAGCTTACCACAGCGACTCAAGCACTCGCGCAGCAGCACCACACGGCGTTGAAGGATGAGAAGTGGCAGCAGCAGCTTTGGCAGCGCATGGAAGCGCTTCAGGCACAGCTAACGGCTTTGCCAGAGGCGCTTTCATCACAGGAAAAAGATCACAGCTCATCTGATGCGTGATCTTTTATGCATAAAAAAACCCCAATCGCTGGAAGAGTGTCCAATGATTGGGGGTCAGTTTAGAAATGTGCCGGGCTTTTTCGTAGCAAACGCGGTGTAACAGAGGTAGCGTTAGCGGTAATAGGCGTTCGTTGTATCGGTATGGTCGGTCACATCACGGATACCGGCTAATTCAGGAATGCGCTCCATGAGTGTTTTCTCGACGCCATCTTTAAGCGTTAGGTCTACCGCTGCGCAGCCTTGGCAACCGCCACCGAAGGCAAGAATCGCTACCTTGTCCTCGGTAAGCTCGACCAGTTTTATTTCACCACCATGGGCCGCCAGCCCTGGGTTAATCTCACTGTAAAGCGTGTAATTAATGCGATT
>SKHS01000276.1 GCA_007116835.1 Halomonas sp. | reverse complement strand
TAGTTATAAAAAACAACCAGCGACTAACACGTCGCTTGTGCGCCCCAACGACACCACAGATACGCCAAAGACGTTTTATGACAGTGCACATCCCCCACTTTAAGCACCAGGTTGGTGCGCATTGTTTTGCTATTGGGTGTCATGCCTATCTTCAGCCCAACCTTCAACTCAACAACAAGTCACTGATTAGAATAGATTAATAAAAACCCAGCGGGTAGCTGGCTGATTTTTTGCTACTTGCTTAGGTATAGAAAACAGTTTGGCGGCCAACGGCGGCGGCCACGCGTGTTACAACGACGCTAACGGGCAATGGCGCCCCTGATCCCCCTTTCTTAATGAAAGGCGGTGTCAGGGGCGTTTTTTTGTTGCCTGACACACATGTTGACTTGAAGGAGCCACCTATGGAAATCACTTCCCGGTGCTCACCTATCGACCACCTCGTTATCATTGGTAACGGCATGGCCAGCCACCGCTTGATCGAAGCGCTGGTCTGCCACCCACAACGGCCAGCACAGATCTCCGTTATTGGTGAAGAGCCTGTACCTGCCTATAACCGAATACTGCTTTCCCCCTTATTGGCGGGTGAGCTTGCCACTGACTCGCTTACTTTCCGTGACCCAGCGTGGTACGCCGAACAGGGCATTACCCTGCTGCTCGGCGAAAAAGTCGCCACCATTGATCGCAACAACCGCCGCCTTACTACGGATAGCGACCGCTGCTTGCATTACGACCGCTTAGTGATTGCGACGGGTTCACGACCAACGATGCCAAAGATTCCCGGCATTGCGCTTGCGGGCGTTCATGGCTTTCGCGACGTGCAAGACGCCACCACCCTAGCTGCTATCGCACAGCGTGGTGGTAAGGCGGTCATTATCGGCGGTGGCCTGCTTGGCCTGGAAGCCGCCGAAGGTCTGCGCAAGCGCGGAGGCCAAACACTCACGGTTAGCGTACTTCAACGCAGCACGCGTTTAATGAATCGCCAGCTGGATGAAACCGCCGCCTGCCTGCTCGAAAACACCCTGATCCAGCGCGGCATCCATATCGAAACAAACGCCTCGCTTGCTGCGCTGGAAGATAACGGCCACGGACACGTCAAGACGGTCATGCTGAACGATGGCCGCCGCTTACCCGCCGAGAGTGTGATTGTCGCGGCGGGCATTACGCCCAATGTAGCGCTGGGGCAGCAAGCGGGACTTAGCTGCGAACGAGCCATTGTGGTTGACGCGCACCTTTCCACGTCTGACCCACATATTTCTGCCCTAGGCGAGTGCTGCCAATTTGAGCAGCACACCTATGGGCTAGTGGAGCCGATTTGGCGCCAGGTTGACGTATTGGCAGCCGTGCTGTGCGGCGAAACACCCGATGGCTATCAAGAGGCTCCTACCGCTACCAAGTTGAAAGTTAGCGGCGTAGCACTGTTCGCGTTTGGCCGTACCGAAGCAGCCCCCGAACATGATGTGTTGTGCTATCGCGATCCAGAAAACGGCGACTACCGCCGCCTGCTGCTGCGCGATGGCCAGCTTGAAGGGGCAGTGCTGTATGGCGATACCCGCCACGGCCCTTGGTATTTCGAGCAGGCCTTGGCAAGCACTGACCTGACGGCTTGCCGCCAAGCACTACTGTTTGGCCCAGCCGATGTCGAAGCATTGCAAACACAGCACGCTGATAACGCGCCCAGCCCTGCTTCTTCATCATCGTCTTCTTCATCCTCTTCTCACCCACCGACGTCAGAGGCGGCATAACCATGGCAACCCCAACAAAACTGATCATTATTGGTAACGGCATGGTCGGCCACCACTTGGTCGAACAGCTGGTTGAGAGCGAGGCACTGGGACGTTTTCAAGTAACCGTGTTTGGCGAAGAGCGCCACCGTGCCTACGACCGCGTGCATCTTTCAGAATACTTTAGCGGACGCGACGCAGAGTCGCTGGCACTATGCGAGGCAGATTACTACACCACCCATGGCATTAGTTTGCGCAGCGGTGAGGCGGTCACTCGCATTGATCGTGAACAGCAAACCGTCATCACTGCCCAGGGCAGCTACCCGTATGACCAGCTGGTTCTGGCCACCGGCTCCTTCCCGTTTGTGCCGCCCATTCCCGGCAACGACAGCGAAGGTTGTTTGGTGTATCGCACGCTGGATGACCTCGACGCCATTCAAGCAGCAGCAGAAAACGCAACAAATGGGGTGGTCGTCGGTGGTGGGTTACTTGGGTTGGAAGCCGCCAATGCGCTACGCGATCTTAATCTGGATACCGCTGTGGTGGAGTTTGCCCCACGCCTGATGCCCATGCAGGTAGATAACGAAGGTGGTGAACTACTCAAGGAAAAAATTGAAGCGCTGGGCGTCCAAGTGCTTACCGAGCGCGCTACCCAGCGTATCGAACCCGGCGAAACCAGCCGCCTGCGCATGGTATTCCAGGATGACAAGGTACTGGAAACCGACCTGATAGTGTTTTCAGCGGGCATTCGTCCACAAGACACCTTGGCGCGCGAATGTGGTTTGAGCATTGGCGAGCGCGGCGGCGTGGTTATTGATGACCAATGCTACACCAGCGATCCTGCCATTCTCGCCATTGGCGAAGTCGCGCTATGGAATGAGAGTATTTTTGGTTTAGTCGCCCCAGGCTACCAAATGGCCAAAGCGGCGCTCTCCACCCTCACTGGCGGCGATACACACTTTAGCGGTGCCGACATGAGCACCAAGCTGAAGTTACTGGGCGTAGATGTGGGCTCTATCGGCGATGCCCATGGCACCCAAAACCCCGGTGCGCGCATGTTTCGCTATCTCGACCCGATCACCCAGGTGTATCGCAAGATGGTGGTAACCAGTGATGGTAAAAAGCTGCTGGGCGCAATGTTAGTCGGCGACAACGGCGCGTACGACACCCTCTTACAGTACTACGCCAACGGCATTGAGCTGCCCAAAGAGCCAGCCTCGTTGATTCTTCCCCAGCAGAGCGGAGCCGCCCCAGCACTAGGCCCAGACGCGCTGCCGGAAACCGC
>SKHS01000173.1 GCA_007116835.1 Halomonas sp. | reverse complement strand
GCTTCTGGGGCTGGACATCCACCAAGTCATTGGCGATCCCATCATTGCCTCTTTCGGGCTGCCCTTTCATCTTATTGAGCTAGCCGACCTAGCAGCCCTTGAGGACATAAAAATCGCCGGGGCAGTGTGGGCGGATGCCGTTACACGTAGCGGCACTGAGCAGATATACCTTTATGTGGCGGAACAACGAGACAGCGAAGAGACGATTGTACGGAGCCGTATGTTCTCCATGCACGCCAGTATTTGCGAAGACCCCGCCACTGGCAGCGCTGCAGCAGCTTTAACTGGCTATTTAGCGTCACTCAAGCCAGAGCCCCTACACTGCAAAATTCACCAAGGTGTTGAAATGGGGCGACCCAGCGTTATCTACACCGCCGCCAATGGTGAGATTAAGACGGGCTATGTCAGTGTAGGTGGTAAGGCAGTCATCGTGGGTAAGGGTGAATTTAAATACCTGGGGTGATGATGAGGTGATTTATGCTTCACCACAGCTTTGGGCCAACGGGCAATTATCGCGGTAACAATAACCGCAAAGAGGAGCCGTGCCCGTAAGATGCCCGTTATATCGGCACCGAGCCTTAAGATCAGCAGCATATCTTCTATAACGCTATGGCAGAGGCCAAGCCATGGGAATAGGTAGCTTCTGTTACCGGTGTTGAGCCAACAAATGAAATAGCTGTAACAGCCTTAGCATCCAGCAACGTTTCCACCGCTTCGCGGCCACCGTGCACCACATTCATCACGCCTTTTGGCAACCCAGCTTCTTGCAACAACTCTGCTACCGCCCCTTGGCGAATCACTTTACCCGTTGAGGGGTTGGTCACGCCCAGCGTCGATGGCTGTCGATTAATTCATCGTTAATTAGATGGGAAACAGCGCTCATTCTTTAACCCTTTGAAGTATAGATTAGTAGGTTAGCCAACGAATCTTATGTTAATAAAACTTATGCTAACGCGTCTAAAGTAGTCGCAACGGCATCGAATAGCCGCTCTAGCTCAGCTTCCGTGGTACCAAAGGGAGGTCCGAACTGCAGCGTGTCGCCGCCATAGCGCACGTAAAACCCAGCTTCCCATAAGGCTAAATGAGCATCTCTAGGGCGAATCGTTGGATCGCCATCCCGGGGCGTTAGCTGAATCGCGCCCGCTAAACCATAGTTGCGAATATCAACTATGTGATTGCGGCCTTTTAGAGCGTGCAGCTTTTGTTCAAAAGCGGGCGCGATAGCACTGACTTGGGCAGGGAAGTTGTCACGCTCCATCATTTCCAGTGCCGCTAAGCCAGCTGCACAAGCAACAGGGTGGGCGCTATAGGTGTAACCGTGGGGAAATTCAATGGCGTGTTGGGCGCCGCCAGCGTGCATAAAGGTGTCGAAAATTTCGCTGGAAGCAATCACCGCGCCCATGGGAATAGCGCCATTGGTGATCTGCTTGGCGACGTTCATGATATCCGGCGTAACGCCAAACGCTTCGGCACCCGTGGTCGCACCGCTGCGCCCAAAAGCGGTGATCACTTCATCAAATATCAGCAGAATATCGTGGGCAGTACAGATCTTGCGCAGCCGATCTAGATAGCCTTTGGGCGGCACAATCACCCCTGCAGAGCCAGACATCGGCTCAACAATTACCGCCGCAATGGTGGAGGCATCGTGCAGGGCAATTTGATCAAGCAGGGCATCGGCAAGCTCGGCACCAGTTTCCGCTTGACCACGAGTGTAAGCATGGCCCGCTTGAAGGGTATGCGGCAGGTGTGTGACGTCCATCAGTTGGCCGTAGTGCTTACGGTTGCCGCCGATGCCGCCCAGGCTAGTGCCACCAATATTCACCCCGTGATAGCCCTTGGCACGGCCAATCATACGGGTTTTCTCAGGCTTACCTTTTAACCGCCAGTAGGCTTTGGCCATTTTGATAGAGGTATCCGCAGCTTCTGAGCCAGAGTTAGTGAAAAACACATGATCCAAGCCTGCAGGGGTAAGGCTCGCCACTTTCTCCGCCAGCTTAAACGCCAGCGGGTGGCCAATTTGGAAGCCTGGCGCAAAGTCGAGGGTACCCAGCTGTGCCGCCACGGCTTTTTGAATCTCTTCACGGTTATGGCCCGCGCCGCAGGTCCATAGACCTGAAAGCGAATCAAATAGCTTACGGCCCTGGTCATCGATGTAATAGCGTCCTTCCGCGCCGGTAATCATGCGCGGGTTGGCGCGGAAATCACGGTTAGCGCTAAACGGCATCCAAAAGTGCTGATTAAGCGCGCTAGGGGAGGCGCTTTCTTCATCAACAAACGCCTGGGGGGTAGTGGTGTTTTTTAGGCCAAACATGCTGTCCAGCTCCATCGCTATGAGACATCGTCTCAGCATGCGCCACCAGACATGTTTATAAAATGATGATTTTCTGTTGCTCGCGTTAGGGAATTTATACGTAATACACGCCTTTATATTTCGACTTATGGAACCCTCCCCACCTATTGCCTATGCCTAAAAACAGAGGGTGATGATGCTTGTCTGATGTCGATCTAGACGTTGTGTGAAAAGTCGGCGAGTGAATGCGGTTTTCATACAATGCTGCATGCAAGACGATTGCCTCGCTAACCTCTATTAAATGTTACTCATTAACAGGAATATTAACGCAATGGAACAACGCACTAAGCGCCGCCACTACCAAGCTTGGCTGCTAGCTGCTCGCCCCCGCACGCTACCGTTGGCATGTGCTTCAATTCTGTTAGGCAGTGGGCTTGCGGCGAAGGCGGGCGTTTTTAATAGCGCGGTGCTTTTGCTTGCTCTGCTAACAGCCGTTGCACTTCAGGTACTCTCTAACCTAGCCAACGATTACGGTGATGCCGCATCGGGTGCTGACGACGAGCAGCGCATAGGTCCCGCCAGAGCGGTCTCTTCCGGCTTACTAAGCCCCGAAACAATGCGCCAAGGAATTATGGTGACAGCAGTCGTTGCCATGCTATTCGGGCTGTTATTGCTGTTTGCCGCCTTTGGAAATCAGTGGGGACAGATTTTCACCTTCATACTTTTAGGCG
>SKHS01000138.1 GCA_007116835.1 Halomonas sp. | reverse complement strand
GAAATGGGCGCTACACCGCATGGGGTATATGGATGCAGGTATTCGTTTGCCGTTGACTTGGCTGTCGGAAAAATACCACGCCACTGTGAGTGAAGCGCTGCAGTTGGCGGGTGTTGTGGAGGAGTAATCCGACGCACTCCCTTCGCTACCCGGCGCACCCTGCGTGCCTGCCGGGTGCTCGACCTGTTGACTGTTAAGGTGGCTTGATGAGCCCAGTTCTTGAAAAACGCGTGCTTGAAAAACGTGCGCTTAAATGGATACCGCTGGCACTGGCAACGGCTGTCGCACTGGCTGGGTGCGCGCGGGATGGTTACTATCACGACCGCAACTTAGACTACACCGAAGCCGCTCCAGCGCCCCCTTTGGTACTTCCAGAAACCCGCAACACCCAGCGCTACCGCGATGCTATGCCGGTGCCTCAGTTAGCGGTGCAAAACGCGCGTGTTGACGGTGCAGCGGACATCAAGCCCCCACCCTCGTTAACGATTGGCAGCGGTCTGGAGCCTGACTATGTCGAGCGACGTCAAGTGGGCGATCAAACATGGCTAGTGGTGGCGGCAGATACCGGCATGGTGTGGCCACAGCTAGAAACCTTTGCACAGAGCCGCCAGCTCGGTGTTCAGGAAAGTAATGCCAATCAAGGCACCATTGTCACCTCTCAGGCAACGCTGCGCCTGCAAAGCGCCCTCAGGTCAGGCAGCAGTGAAGTACGCTGTGAGCAAGGCGGACAAAGCATCACGAGCTGCCTAGACGCCTTAGAACAGTATCTAAGTGCGCGTTCGGCGAGTGCGTCATCGTCCTGGACCGCACAGCGCCTATCCCAAGAGCAAACGCTACAAATACGCCAGCAAGGGCAAGCGTGGGAAGTTGTCATACCGCAGCCAATTGATCGTGTTTGGGCCGAATTAGACCACTATCTTGAGCTTGATTTTAGCGTGGAAGGGCAGCGGGAGTTACTCGCAACGTCCCCTGAAAACCACGAATTTTTAGTTGAGTACATGACAGAAACCGAGCGTGGCCGCAATCCGCTACAAATTGTCCTCAGCCCTGATGTACGCCGCATGTCGCAGCAAATCCGGCTTGTTCTTCAGCAGGAGGGTGACCAGACCCTTCTGCGTGCCATTAATGCTAGCGAGCGTAACTTTAGTGCCAGCGACCAGCGCGAACTGCTTGAGCGCGTCTCCGGCTATCTACGTTAATTATTGATTTTGAAAACCTTTCGGAGCCTCTATGGAAAAGCGCCAAGAACTCTATGCTGGTAAGGCCAAATCGGTTTATACCACCGATGACGCAGATTTGTTGGTTCTGCATTTTCGTGATGACACCAGCGCTTTTGATGGTAAAAAGAAAGAGTCACTGGCCCGTAAAGGCAAGGTGAACAACATCTTCAACGCCTTCATTATGCAGCGCCTGGAAGAGGCGGGTATTCCCACGCATTTTGAAAAACAGCTTTCAGACACGGAAAGCTTGGTCAAAAAGATGCAGATGATCCCCGTTGAGTGTGTGGTGCGTAATATTGCAGCGGGCGGCTTGGTAAAACGCCTTGGGGTGCAAGAGGGCATTGCCTTGAACCCACCCACCTTTGAATTGTTCTTAAAGAACGATGACAAGGGTGACCCAATGATCAATGAGTCACTAGCCGAAACCTTTGGCTGGGCAACCCCTGAACAGCTGGCGAAAATGAAGGTGCTCACCTTTAAGGTGAACCACGTGCTTAAACAGCTGTTTGCCGAAGGTGACATGCTGCTAGTGGACTACAAACTAGAGTTTGGTATCTTCAGAGGTGAGGTGGTGCTGGGAGATGAGTTTTCACCGGACGGTTGTCGTCTGTGGGACGCCAATACACGAGAAAAGCTTGATAAAGACCGCTTCCGCCAGGGGCTTGGCGGCGTTATTGAAGCGTATGAAGAGGTAGCGCGGCGCATCGGTATTCATATCGACTAACGCTAGCGTTTAGGGCGTGTACCCAGGCGAAGAACCCGCTTAGGAAGGTAATTCCTACAGCGGGTTTTTTTATGCCTATTGTTCGCTATGTCACATTATCAACAGGCGGGTTATCAATAGGAGGACTAGCCACTACCTCATCAAGCGCTTGTAGCCGGTAACCATAGCCATAAACAGAGATAAGGTTCCATCCAAACTCTGACGTAAGCTTCAGTTTTTTACGTACCCGATGAATATGCACATCCAGGGTGCGAGTGCCCGGAGGATCGCTTTTCCCCCACACGTATTCATATAGGTAAGAGCGCGAGAGCGGGCTTCCTAGCTGGTTCAACAGCAAGAACGCCAGCCGGAACTCTTGCCGGGTTAGCGATACTTCCTCGTTATCCACGTAGGCCGTTTCACGGTTGGTGTTAAGCTTAATACGCCCAAACTCAAGCACCTGTTGTTGAGCCGCGCCGGGCGTTCTTAATGAGTGCCGTCTTGTCGACGCATAGGCCCGTGCAGCAAACTCCCGTGGTCTAAAGGGCTTGCTGATGAAGTCATCTGCCCCCGCATTCAACGCCTGTATAACATCGGTTTCCTCTTGCCTTAAGGTTACCATGAGTACGGCAGGCAATATTTGTAGGTAGGTTTTCATCCAGTTTAATAAGGCAATACCCGTACCATCAGGCAAGTGCCAATCAAGCACCACCAAGTCGAACGTGTTACGACTGGCGGTCTGTATGAAGGCTTTACTGGTTTCAAAGGAGAAGATATTAGCTTCGATGCCACGTTCGGCAAAGCCATCTAGCAGCGCTCTTTCGATGCGTTCTGCTACCACCTTCTCATCTTCTACAACGGCAATACGCATGGGCTGTCTCCAATAGTGATGAAAATAAGCAGCACACGTTGCAAGTGCATAGCTAGCTAACAGAGCATCTTCGCCTGCTACATTTGTCTAGGTATACGCAGTGCAAGCAAAACGCATGTTACTCAACTGGCTACCGGCATAGGCGGGTAGTGCGTTCTGTAAGGTGCTTGTGCTATTGCAAATATTCTTAATAAGTTCCTTGTCATCGACACCTTATCGTAGCGACTGGCCCCAT
>SKHS01000169.1 GCA_007116835.1 Halomonas sp. | reverse complement strand
TCAAAACGGGCATCACTGTCCCCGAGTTCGGGGTAAGTTAATGGCATGAGCCGTATACGAGGCCCGTATGTACGGTTCTGTGAGAGGGATGAGGCGGTAACGCCTCACCCTACTCGATATGGTGTTTTTTAATGCACGTTAACGCGGCGTCACGGTGGCCCAGAAAGCATCAATCATCGGATTTTTGAGACGCCGGTTAAGTACACAAAGACCGACATCGTAGTGGGGGAGCTCGGGTTTAACGTTGAGCACTTGCACGCGCTCGGCCAGCGGGCTGTTATCTAGCACGATTTTTGGTACCACGCCCACGCCAAACCCCAGTCCCACCATGCTGACAATGGCTTCGTGTCCGGCCACTTGGGCATAAATGCGCGGCGTAATGCCCATCGCTTTAAACCACGTATTGGCATACTCCCTTGAAAGCCCTGCCTCCGAAAGAATCATCGGGACATCACGCCACTGCTCGGCCGTTGAGCTTTCCGGCTGACTTGGCAGCCAGTTGTGGGGTTCTGTAGGAGCAATAAACAGCAGCGGTGAGCGGGTCAGCGATTTAAAGGCCAGGGCGCTGGGGGGGATCCGCGGGCGCGGGGTAATGGCCATATCGTCTGCGCCTTCCAGCACTCGCGACATAGCATCAGCGGGGTCGCCGGTATGCAATTTTAGCTCGATACCTGGGTGGCGGGTGCGTACATCGCTTAATAGTTCATAAAGAAAGCTATAGCTCGCAGTTACCGAGCAGTAGATGCTTATTGCTCCGCGTAGTTGCGCCGCCGTGGCGGCCAGTGTTCGCTTCTGCATTTCCCATTGCTCTAAGGTCTCTTTTGCATAGTGCTGAAACGCTAAGCCTTGGGGGGTTAGCGTGACGTGGCGATTGTCGCGCTCAAATAGTTGCGTGCCTAGCTCGGCTTCAACCTGCTGAATTGAGCGGCTTAAGGTGGATGGGCTGATATGACAAAGCTCGCTGGCGCGGCCAAAGTGCAGCGTCTCGGCCAGCGTTACCACATGCTTTAATAAGCGAAAATCCATAGAAAGCCCAATGTTAAGGTCAGTGTTTCATAATTAGAAATAGTATGTTGCAAATATAGCGTTTTACGCAATGGTGGTAGTGGCGTACAGTGATTTCAACGCCAAAGCCCAGTGCTGCAAAAGACGGCACGGGTGGCCATCAACGCTGATACGACATCTATAAACTATCCCTATATAACGATCATTTTTTGATCAAATTCGATTGTGGAGTCTCGCTATGCACGTTTATTACGATAAAGATTGTGACCTGTCCCTCATTCAAGCCAAGAAAGTCACGATTGTTGGTTATGGCTCGCAAGGCCATGCCCATGCTAATAACTTGAAAGAGTCTGGCGTCGACGTCACCGTTGCGCTGCGCAAAGGTTCTTCCTCTGCTGCCAAAGCAGAAGCCGCAGGCTTGAAAGTGGCAAGCGTGCCGGAAGCGTGTAAAACCGCAGACGTTGTCATGATTCTGGCGCCGGATGAAAACCAAAAAGCGATCTACGAGCAGGAAGTAGAGCCGAACTTGAAAGAAGGTGCGACCTTAGCCTTCGCCCACGGCTTTAATATCCACTACAACCAAATCGAGCCGCGTAAAGATCTTGATGTCATCATGATCGCGCCGAAAGCACCGGGCCACACGGTACGCTCTGAGTTCGTTAAAGGTGGCGGTATTCCTGATTTGATCGCTATCCACCAAGATGCGTCTGGTAATGCCAAAGAATTAGCGCTTTCCTACGCAGCAGGCGTTGGTGGTGGCCGTAGCGGCATTATCGAAACTACCTTCAAAGATGAGACCGAAACAGACCTGTTCGGCGAGCAAGCAGTCCTGTGTGGCGGTGCGGTTGAGCTGGTCAAAGCTGGTTTTGAAACCCTGACTGAAGCAGGCTATGCGCCGGAGATGGCTTACTTCGAGTGCCTACACGAGCTTAAGCTGATTGTTGACCTGATGTACGAAGGCGGCATCGCCAACATGAACTACTCCATCTCCAATAATGCGGAGTACGGTGAGTACGTTACTGGCCCCGAGGTGATTAACGATGAGTCTCGTGCCGCAATGCGTAACGCGCTTAAGCGTATCCAAACGGGTGAGTATGCCAAAATGTTCATCCAGGAAGGCAATACTAACTATCCTTCCATGACGGCACGTCGTCGCCTGAATGCTGAGCACGAAATTGAGCAAGTCGGTGCTAAGCTGCGTGGCATGATGCCGTGGATTGCTGCTAATCAGCTGGTTGATAAGTCGAAAAACTAAGTGATTAACCTGCAAGTGCGGTAGCTAGAGCCTCGGGGCGCGCATTGTCGCGCCCCGAGGCGTTTACTACTGTATGTCGCAATTGGCTGGCTGAGTGAGTCTCACCGTGTAAAATGAAAGGAGATCACTTCTCTTGTGACCTCACTTCAAACGGATGATATTTATGACCCAGGATGCTCGCGATCAAGAGCGCAAACAGACCCCGCAGTCAGCGTCTCAAGAAGGCCAGGACGCGGAAGGCAACGACGTGGGGAACCAAGATAGCGTAAGCAACGAAGACCTCGCGACCGTTTTTCTACGTGAGACTGAAGTGGTTGAGGAAGCAGTTGAAGATGGTAAAAAAGTTCGTCGCAAAGGTATTTACCTGTTGCCGAACTTGTTTACGACGTCAGCGCTGTTCTCAGGTTTTTTCGCGGTGGTGGCTGGTATTAACGGTGAGTTTACCTCTGCGGCAGTCGCTATCTTTATTGCCATGGTGCTCGATGGCCTTGATGGTCGTGTTGCCCGCATGACCAATACGCAAAGCGCGTTTGGGGCTGAGTACGATAGCCTTGCTGATATGATTTCGTTTGGGATGGCACCGGCACTAGTAGCCTTTACCTGGATTTTGCAAGATATCGGTAAAACTGGCTGGGTCGTGGCATTTCTTTATGTGGCCTGTGCGGCGCTGCGCCTAGCGCGCTTTAATGTACAGATTGGTAGCGTTGATAAAAAATGGTTTATCGGTCTGCCTAGCCCCTCTGCAGCAGCCTTAGTCGCCGCTAGTGTATGGACGT
>SKHS01000046.1 GCA_007116835.1 Halomonas sp. | reverse complement strand
TGACGGCGACACCATGCTTCTTGATGACGTTGGCATCAACACGGGCGCAGCTGGCGGCAACATCCACTTCACGGGCGCAATCGATGGCGCCTCGAACCTGACCTTGGCTGCGGGTACAGGTGATATTGATTTTGATGGGGCGGTTGGGTTCGACTTCGCGCCAAATATCGTGACTGTCGAGTCGGTTGCGACGTTGACTGCAGTCAGCACGTTCGATGCCTACGACTTTATCCAGCAGGCAGGCAGTGTCTTAACTCAGTTCAATGATGATGTAACCTTGGATGGTGAGTTTGACTTCACCGGTCAGGCCTTGACGATCAATGCCACACTGGATGCGAGTGATGCCATCGACATCACCAACGCTGGCACCTTTACCGTGGCATCCACCGGTGAAGTGCTGACATTGGGCATATTTACCCAAGACGGTGCGGGCACGAGCAGCCTTGGTGGCAACATCACGGCCGACAACGGCATGTCGTTTGCCACGGCCATCGACCTGACACAAGACGTGTTGCTGGACTCAAGTTTCTCGGGCGGCACCATCACGTTTGACGACACCATAGATGGTGAACAGACCCTGACCATCACGGCGGGCATTGGCGATGTGTCGTTCAATACGGATACCAGTGGTTCGACCCCGGTTACGGCACATGTTGGCGCGAACACTGCCCTGACCGAACTCGACATCTCGGCGCAGAACATCACGCTGCGTGATGTGACCACCACTGGTGACCAGACATTCACCGCCGGCAGCGTGATTGATACCAACAGCACCTACACCACAGAAGGTGGCGATATCCTGTTCGATGGTGCAGTCGTGATTAATGACGCGATTATCATCAACACCACGAACAACAGTGTGGCCGGTGGTGATGTGACGTTCACCAGCACGCTGAACTCCGAGTCTGGCGAAGCCAACGATGTGACCATTACCGCTGGTGCTGGCGACATCGGCTTCCAGGATCTGGCAGGCAATGTCGACACGCTTGGTGTGGTGACTATCAACAGCGCAGCTAATGTGGCTCTCAACGGCCTGCGTGGTGCGAGTTTTGAGCAGGTGGCTGGTACCGGCACGACCACGATCAACACGGGTGCCTTTACAAGCACGCCGCAGGGCATGGCAACTACCGCGATTGCAGGCGTGGTGATTAACAACGACGCCATCACGATTAACGACAGCATTCAAACCACGGGTAGCGGTGTGGTCACGCTCAACGCCGGCAATGGGTTGCTGACGATTGCCGCTGACGGCGACATCTTCGCTGACGGTGCGGTTCACCTGACGGGTTCAGCCGGTATTGAGACCGCGGGTGATATCACCACCACGAACGACAATGTGACCTTTGCCTCGGTCACGACCTTGACCGGCGACGTGGTGATCGACACCGGCGCTGGCACGGTGACGTTTGAGAGCGCGCTAGACAGCAACAACACCGCACGCGCGCTCACGATTGACGCTGGCACCGGCAACATCGACTTCGAAGGCGAGGTGGGTAACACGGCTGATCTTGGTGCCGTGACCATTAACTCAGTGGCCACATTGACGGCAGATCAGGTGTTCAAGGCTGCATCCTTCACCCAAGGTGCCGGCAGCGTCCTGACCCAGTTTCATGGCACGGTGACCGTGTCAGGCGCCTTCGACTTCACCGGTGAGGCGCTGACGTTTACCGCAGCCTCGAACGACATCGGTGGGACGATGACGGTCGATAACGCAGCTGATTTCAGCACGGGTACGTCGGCTGACCTGACAGTTAACGGTCAATTCATTCAGACCGGCGCCGGCAACAGCAAGCTAGGCAACGACCTGACCAGCACCACAGCAGGCATTTCGTTTGCTGGCAACCTGACAACGAACCGGCTCGAAGATCAGATGGTGACCATCCAGACCGGCGAAGGTGTAGGTGATAATTTTGTAGTGAGCGGCTCGCTGACCGGTTTTGATAATCTGACAATCGATGCCGGTGAGTTTGGTGACATCACCGTCACCGGTATTGTTGATCTCGGCGTGGGTAACCTGTTCATTACCGATGCCAATGTCGTGACCTTTAGCGACGATGTTGATCTGGCTGCGTTCACGCAAAGCGATGGCACGACTTCGACCACCTTCGATGGCCAGCTTAACGCCAGCCGTGCATTTAGCTTTACGGGCCAAGACCTGACCTTAAACGGTGTGGGCAACATTGTTGGCCGCACCATGGATGTGCTGAACACCGGTGCATTCACCACGGCCGTTCAGGCAGACTTGACGGTACACGAAGGTTTTCATCAGCGCGGTGGTGGTACGGTCACCCTTGGTGCAGATGTCGTTAGCACCACAGCTGACGTTAAGTTCATCGACAACATCACGCTCGACTCCTCAGGCGCGGTTGCCATCCGGACTGGTGCTGGCGAGGGCGACGATATTGCGCTGTGGGGCACGGTCACAAGCAACAACAACGAGGGCCTGATTCTTGATGCGGGCGCTGACGGTGACATTATGGTCATCGGGGCGGTCAACTTAGGCACCGGTAACCTTGAAATCGATGACGCCTCGGTGGTTTCGTTTACCAACGGCATCACTGCTGGTCAGTTCACGCAAGTTGCTGGCTCTGATCAGACGGTGCTTAACGGTGCGGTAGACCTGTCCGATGCGTTTAGTTTCACAGGTCAAGCGTTAACGCTTAATGCCACGCTCGACAGCGACAGTACGGTCACGGTGGAAAATGCGGGCACATTCTTTACTGCTGCTAGTGGCGATATCACCGCTGTCAGTAGTTTCTCGCAGGTCGGCACTGGCACGAGCACCATTGCTGGTGACATCACCACAACCGACAACACGATCAGTTTTGCGACTGGGGTGACGTTGCGATCCAGTTCCGTCCAAATGAGCACAGGTGCCGGTGGCGGCAACATCGAGTTCGACAGCACGATTAACGGTGGCGAGAACCTGAGGCTGAATGCAGGGTCAGGCAACATCACTTTCACAGGCTTGGTGGGTGATAGTGAGCGTTTGGGTGCTGTCACTATCAACCAGGCCGCTGATGTCACGATTAGCCAGGCCTTTAGCGCGGCT
>SKHS01000232.1 GCA_007116835.1 Halomonas sp. | reverse complement strand
CTCAAGGGTTTTTTAGTTATATAACAACTCTTACTGTTACCCATACACATATGCATCCTACAACGGGAAAGACCGTAAGAGCTTTGGTTGATCTTGAGTTTACTGAGTTTTTGCCTAGCAATATATAGGAGGGTTTATATGCCTGTTTTCCGAGGATCTCGTTACTCTGGTTGTAAAGTGACCTCAATTACGGGAAAGGATCAAGTGACCCGGAAGTGGTTGCATCCAAGGGAACCTATTCGTCGTGATTCTATTGATCAGGCGTGGATTTCACATGTTGTTGCAAATGGAGAACAGCTAGATAGCATTGTTTACCGTTATACAAATAATCCCCGCAGAACCCTTGATTGGTGGGTTCTTGCAGATGTAAACAGCATTCTATTTCCTTTGGATCTCGAAGCTGGCATGGATCTGATGGTTCCTACATCTCTTGATACGCTCAAAGGTGGTGTGTGATGGGGCGAGCAGATATTTGCCATCCAAGCCTTGTTGTGGAGGGTGTTCAGCCTTTCGGTGAGCCTCGTTTGATTCCGCCTCGTAGGGGCTTAACGGGCAAAGCTGCAGATGGGTTCGCTTTGGATCGAGCGGGTTCCCCTAATAGACGAGATCGTTCAAATTTCAAATTTCTGTTGGAGATTGATGGACATAACATTGAAGAAGATTATCAGACTTATGTTCGAGATATTGTTGTTGAAGAGTCTATTGACCATTGTATTTCTAAGTTGACCGTTCGATTTCATAACAGGGATCTCGCTTTCATTGATGATGAATTGTGGAAGGAACATTCTCTCTTGAATCTATGGCTTGGATATAACTATACAGGTCTCCAAAAGCGTGGAAATAATTGGATTTGTATGGGTGCAAAGAAGACGTATCCTGCTGGAGAAACAAATGCAGAAAATGCAATCGTTTTGACTGCATACAGTCAAGAGTTTCGCCTTGGAAGAACACAGAAGCGGAAGGTCTGGACAAATGTTCGGGATTCTGAAATAGCCGAACAGATAGCCGCCATCTATGGTTGGGGTGCAGATGTTGAACGGACGGATCCAGTTCATCAGCATGTAGCACAGATGCAAGAGAGTGATTGGAAATTCCTTGATCGTCGCGCCCGGATGTATGGATATCAACTCTTTGTAGATGACAATGACGTTCTCCATTTTCATTCCCCGCGATACATCAAGAGCGGGATCAAAATGAACTACTTTCAAGGGGATGAAAGTCAGTTGAACGGTTTCACTGTTTGGCAAGAGACCGCACAATATGGCAAAGAGGTCTTTGGCTCTCAGGTGGATCCTTTATCCAAAGAGCTGTTTAATGTCAGTAGTCAAGAACAGCCAGATGAAGTGACAACAAAGACACAGAGCAGTTCGGAATATCCTATTTGGGGTTCTAAGGACATATCTTCTCTGTCTAAAGAGAACGATGCTCGTTCTAACCCGGTGTCAGAAGAGCAGCCCCGGATTTTTCTGTATGAAGAGGGGCATCATCAAACCCGGACTGAGCTGCAGCGCGAGGTAGAAGGGTTTTCACAACATACCCGTTGGTTGATCAAGGCGAAGGGTCAGGTCATTGGTCTTGAAGGTTTGCGCGTTGGAGAGGTTGTTGAGATTATGGACATTGGTCGTCATAGTGGTGAATACTATATCACCTCTTTGGAGAGCAAGATCATTTCAGGCAAATTCACTTCTTTTTTCAACTGTACCCGCACATGGACAGGTGATGCCATGGGTTCTATGGTGCGGAACAGTAAAGTTGATCTAGTGGAGGTTCCAGAATGAGTTGTTGTGGTGGCCGCAAGAAAATGCCTCAGCGTACTCCATCTTTTCGTGTTCAGCCTGCTCCTGTGCATAAAACACGGTGCAACCTGTGCGGTGGTCTTTTGGAAGAGAGGGCGCATCGGATTCGCAATACATGGGTTCGCAGGATGTGGTGTTCAAAATGTGAGGTGAATTATTGATGAAGACCATCCAGCGCGGAATGCCTTATGCCGAGCAGAAGTGTTTCGGTTGTTACCGGGCGCATGTTGTTGATAATGATGATCCCAAACAGCTCGGACGCTTGGTGCTTCAAGTGCCAGAGATCTTCGGACTCGATTGGGTGACTGATTGGGCGCAACCAAAGACGGGTTGGCTCAGTGCCAAATATGATCCAGAGGGAGATGAAGATCCAGAATCAGATGGCAGGGACAAGCTCCGAAGAACCCCCGGCATTGGTGGGGATAAGGGTGACTTCTTCGTTCCTGATATTCGGGATGGGGTGTGGGTAGAATTTGAAGCGGGGGATCCTTGCCGCCCTCTTTGGACAGGTCGTTGGTTTGCAGAACCTGAAGGACAGGCGGAACCTCCAAAGCTTGCACGGGAATTGACCGATGAGACGCAAAGACGCGATAAGGAAACTCTCCTTACAGAGAAGGTTCCCGATGTCAATTATGAAGAGGATCCAGAGCAGTATAAAGAGCGTGATGTTTTGGCGTTCCCAAAAGGGACAGACAGATTTGTGAGTGGTCGCCTTGTTGGGATGCATGATGCAGTCTGGCCTGCAGACTATCCCAAGGACAAGTTGGATACAGGCGATTATCCAGACAGTCCGGTCATACAACCCCACTTGGAGGAGATCCAAGAGCCTAAGCTGTCTTATAGGCCAACATACCCCAAAAACAGGGTACTCAAAACCAAGCGAGGGACGGTCATAGAGCTGGAAGACACTTGGGATGAAGAAACGAATGAAACCCATGTCCGGATCCACATCTGGCATCCTTCAAAGACATGGCGGGAGGTTCATCCCGACGGGACAGTGACAGAACGAGTAGCTGCTCGTCGGTACACTTGCATTGAGGCAGATGATGACCTCCATATCAAGGGGAATCACAACGTCTGTGTTGAAGGGGATGTCACTCTGCGTGTGAAGGGGGATCTCCATACCTTTGTGGAAGGGAACCGATACACCCGGATCGAGGGTAATGACATAACCCATGTGAAGGGGAATCAGGAAACTCTTGTCGAGAAGGATCAATTGCTTCGAGTCTGTACGAACCAAAAGGAATGGATCGATG
>SKHS01000101.1 GCA_007116835.1 Halomonas sp. | reverse complement strand
CCTTCGCCCGTTTATTCTTTCCGGTTCAGAAACCCATGTGACCACCGGTGGTTTGACTCGGGTTGCTCTGGTGGAAGGCTCTCTGGTGGTGAACTCTTCCCAAGGTGGCGGCAGTAAAGATACCTGGATTGTTGAAACCGATGAGAACGCGGCGGCTGCCGCTGAGCAGGAAGGAGTTTAGCGCCATGCTGTCACGCGTAGCTGAAAATCTCTACTGGATGGCGCGTTACATTGAACGGGCCGAAGACACTGCTCGGCTACTGAGTGTTAATAGCCACCTGATGTTGGATTTGCCACGTCATTTGCCCCTGGGCTGGGCACCATTAATTGAAATGACCGGCACACTGGAGGCGTTTAACGAACGCCACTCAACCTTTGATGAGCGCAACGTGGTGCACTTTTTGTGTGCCGATGCGCAAAACGGCAGTTCTATTCTTGCCGCCTTAGCCAGTGCCCGCGAAAACCTGCGCACCACTCGTGACGTCGTGCCAAGAGAGATCTGGGAGGAGGTCAATCAACTCTATTTGAGCGTTGCAGACCATGCTGAAAATGGCGTTAGTCCTCGGCGGCGAGACACCTTTTTGAAAAGTGTGATTCGTGGCTGCCAAACATTGACTGGATTAATTGAAGGTACGCTAAGCCATGGGCCCGCTCGCACTTTTATCAAGTTAGGTCGCCATTTAGAGCGGGCAGATATGACGACCCGCATTGTCGATGTTCGTTCAGCTAGCTTGCTGCCACAAAATCCTGAGGAGCTACTGCCGTTTGAAAATTTGCAGTGGATGAGCGTGCTTAAGTCGCTCACTGCGTACCAAATGTACCGTCAGCAAGTCCGTTTGCGCGTGCGTGGGCCTGATGTGCTGCGCTTTTTACTGCAAGATCCTCACCTTCCACGCTCGATTGCCTGCAGTCTGGAAACGGTGGGGCACGAGCTTCAGCTGCTACCCAGACAAGACCGCGCGGCGGCAACGGTGTCGCTTGTGCGAGCCGATGTGGTAGACGCCGACATTCAGGCGCTCGCTCACTCCCCCAGTAAGTTACACGCGTTTGTGGATGAACTGCAGATTGGTTTCGCGGCGATTCACGACACGCTAAGCGCAACCTACTTTGTCAACAGTGATGGCGTTCCCCGCGTGACACAGCGCCAGTCGCAAAGCCACGCAGGCGATCACGATAACGATTAACGGTCGTTAAGTACGGAGGCTGGCGTTCGCATTCTGAATAAGTTGATGCAGATACGTCAGCTTCTGTCTTACCGCCGGGGCAATGACGCTCGGTGCTAAATCCAGCAGTCCCATATCACGATTGAGCTCATTTACGGCCATACCTACCTGATGAAACGCCCGTAACATGTCATCTAACGTGCCGTTGTGTTCGGTGCGGGAAAGTCCCATATGACGCGCAGTATCAAGCACGGCGACCATATCTAAGTAGTAAGCAAACGTTTCAGCAAAGTCTTCCCAGGGGTGCATCGAGGCGTAGGCAGAAATAAACTGTGTTGACCAATCAGTAGGCGTACCCCGCTGGTAGTACAGCTCTAATGCGTCACTGTAGGTGGGGTTATTGTGATCGCCAAACACGTGGCGGCAGGCATCTTCATCAATGCCCTTTACCAGTAAATCCCAGTAGTAATGACCAATTTCGTGGCGGAAGTGGCCGATGAGGGTGCGGTGAGATTCATTCATATCAACCCGTAGGCGCTCGCGCTCAACGTCGTCAGCTTCTTTCACGTTGATCGTGATATGGCCGTTGGCATGGCCGGTATATACCTTTTCTTGGCTGGCAGTAGAGCGCCAAAGGCCTTGATCGGGTAGCGCATCTGCCATAAACGAAAAGCTGAGCGGAACACGAATATTGTCACCGCTAACGCCGTAGGGAAGCTTCAATAAGTCGAGGGTGTGGAACAGCCGTCGTTTGGCGGCCTCAAGTGCGGCCCAGCGCTCGCGATTGCCGCTGATATCAAGATCGGGAATCATGTTGTTGCAGCGGCAGCAGTCGCACAGTTGGTCAGCATGTCCTTCCGCCATGACCACCATGCGGTTACATACATTTTCAACGGCGTAGTTGTGGCATTTCATCAGCATTTCACCGCAGCCTGGGTGAGTGCATCGATACCCCCCATTCGCTAACGGTTCTAGTGCCACAATGTTGGCGCAGGCAGGGCACCAACCAACTTCCGATTTGCAGGCCAAGCAATACGTGTTTTCAAAAAAAAGCGGGTTGCCACAGCGACAGCTAAAGGTCTGCATGGATGTCTCCTGATGTGTTGGTCACGTACCCATTTAAAAAATGGCACACGCCTACGGGTAGTAAATGACCTGCTGTTAGCCAGCATAGCGAGGGCGGTACTGCGATGGAAAGCGTAACTATTAACGCTGAGCGACCTTCATCTTTTATCGAGTGGCTAATTGACGTTTACGTCAACTTGCTGCTATACCCTAGGGTTCATATTTGTATCTCATAATAAACATAACGATGAGGAAGGTAGTCATGTCCGTTCGTGAAATCCCTATGTATATCGATGGTCAGCCAGTCATGTCACAAAGTCAGGATTGGCGTGACGTGGTGAACCCGGCAACCCAAGAAGTCGTTGCCCGAGTGCCATTTTGTACTGCTGAAGAAGTGGAGCGTGCGGTTGCCAGTGCTAAAACAGCGTTTAAAGAGTGGCGCAAAGTGCCGCTTGGTAAGCGCATGCGGATCATGCTCAAACTCCAGGCCCTAATACGCGAAAATACCGCTGAGTTAGCCGCGCTGATTACGCAAGAGCACGGCAAAACCTTGCCTGATGCCGAAGGCGAAGTGGGGCGCGGTCTAGAAGTGGTTGAACATGCCTGTTCAATTACCTCGCTGCAGCTGGGTGAACTCGCGGAAAACGCCGCTAATGAAGTCGATGTTTACACTATGCATCAGCCGCTTGGCGTTGGCGCGGGCATTACCGCTTTTAACTTCCCGATTATGCTACCTTGCTTTATGTTCCCGATGGCCATTGCAACGGGCAACACCTTTGTACTGAAGCCGTCAGAGCAAGATCCTAGCTCCACGATGCGTTTGGTAGAACTGGCTCACGAGGCAGGCATTCCCGCCGGTGT
>SKHS01000182.1 GCA_007116835.1 Halomonas sp. | reverse complement strand
GCTAGATTTTAAAATGATATGGCCTCGTACCGAATACCACTGCGCCCGCTGTGGCGGCCACCAAGGCCATGTATTTGGTGACGGCCCAGAACCCACCGGCTTACGCTGGTGCAACAACGGTGCCGCGCTGCGGTTTGTGCCTGTATAAGACACCATCCGCGGGTGCCGCGTTTTCTCGTTTCTCGCAAGACGCGTTACACCGCGCTACAGGGATGCCACCCTTAAACTCAGTGGTGCGGTAGCGCGTGGTGAGCGAAGCGACCCTGCGAGGGCGACTTTCCAGCGCGGTCAATTCATGCCAGTACCGAGCGATTGTGGTACCGTGTCGGCACCTCGAATGCTGCATGAGTTAGTTGCACGTTATGGATGTCAAACAACGCATTATTTTACGCTTAGCCAATGAGCTAAACGTACGACCTGAACAGGTCTCCGCCACGGTAGAGCTTCTGGATGGTGGCGCTACCGTGCCATTTATTGCCCGTTACCGTAAAGAAGTAACGGGAGCCCTTGACGATATTCAACTGCGCCAGCTTGATGAGCGACTGCGCTATTTACGCGAGTTAGAAGAGCGTCGCGACGTCGTGCTCTCGGCAATTGATGAGCAAGGCAAGCTAGATGCCACACTACAGGCGACGATTCAGGCAGCCGAAACCAAGCAACGCCTAGAAGACCTATACCTACCGTTTAAGAAAAAGCGCCGCACCAAAGCCCAAATTGCCCGCGAAGCGGGGCTAGAGCCACTGGCGGAAGCCCTGCTGGCCAACCCTGCGCTTAACCCTGAAAGCGAAGCAGCGCAGTACCTACGCCCGGCAGAAGGCGATATTCCAGCCATTGAGGATGCCAAAGCCGCGTTGGATGGTGCTAAGCAAATTCTCATGGAGCGCTTTGCTGAAGACCCTGAACTGATCGGCCGTCTTCGTGAGCGATTATGGCAAGAGGGCGAGCTAAGCGCCCGCGTGCTCGATGGCAAACAGCAAGAGGGCGCGAAGTTCTCTGATTACTTCGAGCATGACGAAAAGCTTGCTAAAGTGCCCTCGCACCGTGCACTGGCGATGTTCCGTGGCCGCAACGAAGGCACTTTAAGTTTGGCAATTCGTCTGCCTGGCGAAGAGGATGCGCCGGTTCACCCGGCCCAAGTTGCCATTGCCAAGCAAGTAGGGATTAGTGATGAAGGCCGCCCCGCCGATAAATGGTTGGGTGAAGTCGTGCGCTGGACATGGCGGGTGAAACTCTACACCGCGCTTGAAACCGAGTTACTAGGTCGCCTACGTGAGCAAGCAGAGCTAACCGCTATCGACGTATTTGCCGCCAACCTGAAAGATCTTTTGCTGGCAGCGCCAGCTGGGCAAAAAGTCACGTTAGCGATTGATCCCGGTTTAAGAACCGGCTGCAAAATCGCGGTGGTGGATGCGACCGGTCAATTTATCGACCACGCCACTATCTACCCCCATGCGCCGCAAAATCGCTGGGACGAATCGCTAAATGTGCTCGCTAAACTGGTTAAACAGCATGGCGTTCAGTTGATAGCCGTGGGCAATGGTACCGCCAGCCGTGAAACGGACAAGCTGGCGGGCGATCTGCTGAAAGCACTAGCACCCGAACACCGGTTAAGTAAAGTGATGGTGTCTGAGGCAGGTGCTTCGGTTTACTCAGCGTCGGAATACGCCTCTCGCGAGTTGCCAGATCTTGATGTCACCGTGCGGGGCGCTGTCTCGATTGCCCGTCGCCTGCAAGACCCGCTGGCAGAGCTGGTGAAGATTGAGCCTAAATCTATTGGCGTAGGCCAATATCAACACGACGTTTCTCAAGTACAGCTATCGCGTAGCTTGGAAACAGTGATTGAAGACTGTGTTAACGCGGTCGGTGTGGATCTCAATACCGCTTCCAGCGCGCTGCTTTCCCGCGTTGCGGGGCTAAGTGCGGCCATTGCTGAAAATATTGTTGCCCAGCGCAACGTTCAAGGTGCCTTCAAAAGCCGCAAAGAGTTGTTGGACGTTAGCCGCCTCGGGCCAAAAACCTTTGAGCAGTGTGCTGGTTTCTTACGCATTAGTAACGCCGAAAACCCCCTGGATGCCAGTGCCGTTCACCCAGAGGCGTATACGTTGGTAGAGCGCATTGCAAAGCAGAATAGCCGCGATGTTAAAGGCTTGATTGGCGATAGTGCGACGCTAAAAGCGCTTAAGCCTGCCGACTTCGCCGATGAACGTTTTGGTGTACCCACGATTAGCGATATTCTCAACGAGCTGGATAAGCCAGGCCGTGATCCGCGCCCTGAGTTTAAAGCAGCGGAATTCCGCGAAGGTGTCGAAACACTGAAAGACCTGACATTAGGCATGGTGCTGGAAGGGACGGTGACTAACGTGACCCACTTTGGTGCTTTCGTCGATGTGGGTGTTCACCAAGATGGGCTCGTGCATATTTCGGCGTTGTCAGATCGCTTTATTGATGATCCGCGTAGCGTTGTGAAAGCAGGTGACATCGTTAGCGTGAAAGTGATGAGCGTGGATATCCCCCGCAAGCGAGTAGGGCTTTCCATGCGCCTTGACGACGAACCAGAGCAGGGGCAAAACACCGGTGCCGCGACTAACAGCGAACCCCGCAAGCCGCCGCGCAACCATCGACAAGGCAGTCAGCGTCAGGCTGGAAAGCCCAGTGAAGCACCTGCAGCCATGGGAGCACTTGGCGCAGCACTGCTCAAAGCAAAGCAGGGCAAATAGTCGCGTGTCTTGAATATTTAACGGTTGCCGCCATATCCTGCTTTCTATCCTTAGTAGAAAGCAGAATTAACCACATGGCGATGCCAGCTGATTTCAACAAGGCCTGCTTTCAGCAGGCCTTACTAACAAGGAGTGTTCACCTTGTCTGAACCACTCACTGTGCCAACTTCGCTCACTGCCCAAGTTGAGCGCCTATTACCCAGTGCGCGCTTAGGGCGGTTGGGTCGCCTGCGCCGCGGGTTGGAAAAAGAGGGGCTGCGCGTTGATGCCGGCGGCCATATTGCGCAAACACCACATCCGCAGGCGTTGGGTTCAAAGCTCACCCATCCCCACATCACCACCGACTACTCCGAAGCGTTGCTTGAATACATCACGCCGGTGTACTCAGAGCCTAAAGAAGCGCTAGCGTTTTTATCCGACCTGCACACGTTTACCTACCATCACTTGGAAAACGAATGGATCTGGCCGGGTAGTATGCCGTCTCGGCTTTCCGGTAATGACAGCATACCGATTGCTGATTACGGCAGCTCCAATGTCGGCACCATGAAGCATGTGTATCGTAAAGGGTTGGATGTGCGCTATGGGCGTATCATGCAAGCCATTGCTGGTGTGCACTACAACGTATCGCTACCGGATGATATGTGGCACGCCCTGCGCGAGCTGGAAAAAGCCACCAATATCCCCTTTAACGACTACCGCTCTACGCGCTACTTCGGCATGATTCGGCACTTCCGTCGTCATAGCTGGCTGCTGCTTTATCTATTCGGCGCATCACCGGCCATCGATAAAAGCTTCCTGCCGACCGGTAAAGTGCCCGCCAAGCTACAGACGCTCAGTGATGACACCTATTACGCTCCCTATGCGACGACGCTACGCATGTCGGACTTAGGCTATCAGAACAAAGTGCAGTCGCAGCTGAAAATCTGCTTTAACTCGTTGTCGAACTACGTCAACACCCTGCGTCACGCCATTTCAACGCCGTGGCCCGACTACGAAAAGCTGGGCGTAAAGAACGGTGACGATTGGCAGCAGCTGAATGCCAATATTCTGCAAATCGAAAACGAATACTACAGCGATATTCGCCCCAAGCGCGTTGCCAAGCATAATGAAACACCTAGTCAGGCCCTTGAAGCACGCGGCGTGGAATACATCGAAGTGCGCTGTTTGGATCTTAATCCATTCGACCCGCTGGGCGTCACTGAAACTCAGATGCGTTTTGTAGATACGTTTTTGATGTGGTGCCTGCTTAGCGATAGTCCGTGGATTTCAGACGAAGAGTGCGATCGCTTAGATGACAACCGCCGCTTAGTCGTTGAGCGTGGTCGCGACCCGGCGCTTCATTTGGTGCATAACGGCAAAAACACCACCGTTTGTGAATGGGGTGAGCACATTTTTGCTGAAATGGCCGACGTGGCGCGCCTACTGGATGCCGTAGAAGAGCAAGCGCCCCACGCCGCCGCGCTAGCGGCGTTAGCGCCGCGTCTTAAAGACCCATCGCTAACGCCGTCGGCGCAGGTGCTAGCGCACCTAGAAGCTGGCAATGGTTCGCTAAGCGATATGCTCTTGCACTTAGCTCAAGAGCAAGCAGATAAGCTTAAATCCACACCAATGCTGCGGTCTCGGGAAGCCCTGCTTGCTCAGTTGATTGAAACCTCGCATCAGCAGCAGCACGATATCGAAGCGGCCGACCAAGTGAGCTTCAGTGAATTTCTGAATAGCTACTTTACCAAAGCGCGCGAGTCTAGAGCGCTGTCTGCGATTTCACCAGAGGATGGTCAATGACCGCTTCACCCGTTCGTCCTATCGCGCTAGCAGGCTTCGCTTTTTGCGTTGTTATGATGGCGGTCGCGCTGGGCCTTGAGCATATTATGGGGCTAGCGCCTTGCCCGCTGTGCGTATTTCAACGAGTAGCGGTGATTGCCGCGGGGATAGTGTTAGCCATCGCCGCTATTCATAATCCCAGCGGTAATGTAGGCAAAATTATCTACGGTGTGCTGGGATTAGCTGCGGTAGGCACGGGTGCTTTTATTGCTGGGCGGCATGTCTGGCTGCAGAGCTTGCCTGCCGATCAAGTGCCTACGTGTGGCCCAGGCCTTGAATACATGATGGACATTTTGCCTATGCAAGAAGTGGTTGCCATGGTGCTAACAGGCTCTGGTGAATGCGCTGAAATCGACTTTATGTTGTTGGGCTTGTCGCTACCTGCCTGGACGCTGATTGGCTTTTTGTTGCTGGCAGTGTCGCCTTTACGTATTTTGTGGGCTGTAAAAAAGCGTTAAAAAAATGCTAAGGTTCTGGCATATTGATCCGTATCATTTTATTAAGCAAATCGTACCCGCTAAGATTGACAGGTGATCAAGGACGCGCGAGTCTAACTCTGTTGAAGGCGGCTATCTGCAAGGAGAAAGCCCCATGCTCGAAGATTGCAAAAATGCCCTGGAGCGCTGGGGAGGCGTGCACAGTCTCATTGATCGCTGGCTGGACCAGCGCCGCTCGCTGCTGGTCAGCTTTATTGAGCTGAAAGATGCCTGTGATGCCGAGCTTGAGGAAGTCAGCAAAGTACGCATTGATACCTTCAGTGAGCTACTGATGGACTATATCAGTGCAGGCCACTTTGAGATCTACCCCCAGCTAGGCGAAGAAGCGAAAGCCTTCGAAGATGAAGCCGCTTTGCTTATTGCCGCACAGTTACTTGAGCGCTTAGAGATGTCGACGGCGATGGTGTTAGAGTTCGACGAAGACTACGCATCGCCCATACGCTGTCAGCAGAACCTAGTGCGCTTACCCGCCTGGATTGACCGCTTAGCGAAAGGGCTTACCGAACGCTTCGCGCTTGAAGATCAGCTAATTGCTCGGCTACACGCCGCTCACAGCCCTCAGCAGATGAAGTCGCCTGCGTAAGCATAGCGCTGTCCCGCGTGCGCTGATGCTTACGCCGTGCTACCGCACCGAGAGGCTCTAGTTTGTTGCCTATCCCGTAGCGCGGTGTAACGAATCTTGCGAGGCACGAGCAAATGAGGCACCCGCGAATGGCGGCTGATTAAGTAACCTCGCGCCTTAGCTTCCCGCCTATCACTAACATGCAGGGGGTGAGCAATAGTGTAAGGCCGGTGGCGAAGGTTAAGCCGCCAGCGATGGCGCTAGACATCTGGGTCCACCACTGGGCGGAGGGGGCGTTGAAACCTAGCGCGGGCGCAAAGAGGTTGACGTTGATGCCAAGCACCATTGGCATTAACCCCAACACGGTGGTGATGGCAGTTAGCAATACCGGTCGCAGGCGCAGCGAGCCGGCTTCCAATGCCGCTTCAGCAGGTGGCATACCTTGGTCACGCAGCTCGTTGTAAGTGTCGATCAAGACGATATTGTTGTTCACGACAATACCCGCCAAAGCGATGACCCCCATCCCCACCATGACAATACCGAATGCTTGACCTGTAATCAGTAAGCCCATCAGTACCCCAGCGGTAGAGAAGACAATGGCCGAGAGCACCAATGCAGCCTGATAGTAGCTATTGAACTGCGTTACTAGAATCAACGCCATCAGCCCAATCGCAATCAAGAAGGCACTGATTAAGAACTGCATCGACTCCTGCTGATCTTCCTGCTCACCCGCCACGTTCACCATTAAACCATTGGGGAGTTGATCGCCACCGGCATCCAATAGTGTCTGTAAGCGTTCGTCCGCCAAGTAGCCCTCGGCCAAATCTGCTTGAATAGTTACCGCCCGACGGCCATCAATACGGTTCAGGGTGCCGACTTTAGGGGCGGGTGTAATCTCTACAAAGTGCGAGATAGGCACCTGGCCGCGCGGTGTGTTAATGGTCAAACGCTCAAGCTGGTTGAGCGTTCGCCAGTTCTCCGGTAGGCGTACTCGAATATCCACTTCATCGTTAACCGTGGGAGGGCGGTAGCTCGCCACTTGAAGCCCCGTGGTGAGTAGTTGAACCGCACTGCCGATCGTTGTGATATCCGTGCCCATCCTGGCCGCCGCTTCCCTGTTGACGTTCACTTGCCACTCGACGCCTGGCAAGCTGCGGTTATCTTGAATATCAGTAAAGCCGCCAAGTTCACGCATCAACGCGGTAATTTGGTCAACACCTGCGTTAGTCACCTCTGGGTCGCTGGCGCTGACTTCGAGCACAATCGGTTTGCCGCCGCCAGGCCCCATCTCCTGTTCACGAAACTCTAATGTAATGCCCGGCAAGTCCTGGGTGCGTTCAGCCATATCTGCCAGAATAGTGCGGGCAGGGCGGCGTTGATGCCAGTCCACAAACTGAAACTGAAGCACGCCAATGACATCGTTGCCCATTTGCTGGTTTGGCACTGCAAACGACCGTGCGTAAAGGGCTTCGACTTCTCCCATGCCGGCCAGTCGTTGCTCGACCCGCTGCAGGATGGTGTCGGTCTCCTGGGCAGAAAAGTCGCCGCGGGCGCGTACTAGCACCTGGGCGCTGTCTGGCTCAACATTGGGAAAGAAATCAATGCCATGATTAAAGCGCGCATAGCCGGTGTACAGCAGTGCAATCAGCAGTAGGGAAAACACAAGGACCCAGGCGGGGTGTTGCAGTAAGCGCCCTAACAGACGGCGGTAGCCACGCCCAAAGGCGGTGCTTTCAACAATGCGTGTGCTTCCCTTTAGGGCGGCGGAAGACGTCCGCGTAAACAGCCTGCCCAGGGTAGGGAGAAATACCAGCGCCATCGCCAACGACGCGAGCAGGCATAAAATCACCGTAGCAGGTAGGTATTTCATAAACTGGCCAACCACGCCGGGCCAGAAGAGCAGTGGCACAAACACGGCTAAGGTCGTGGCCGTGGAAGCAATGACCGGCCAGCTCATGCGTGATGCGGCATTGAGCCATGCCTGATGGGGAGTTTGCCCTTCTTGAAGGTGGCGATCAGCCAGCTCACTCACTACTATCGCGCCATCGACCAGCATGCCAGCCACCAAAATGAGCGCAAACAGCACCACAATGTTGAGCGTAAAACCAAATGCCCAGACCAGCAGAATACCGGTTAAAAACGCCCCAGGAATGGTTAGGCCGACCAGTAGCGCCATCCGCCAGCCCATCACGGCCACGACGACAATCAGCACCAGCACAACCGCAGTGAGTACGTTATTCAACAGTTCAGAAAGCATATTTTGAACCGTGACGGACTCATCCAAAATGGTGGTAATGCGCAGCTGTTCCGGCAGTAGGTCGCCCGCTTGTTCAAAGCGCTCCCACACCGCGTCGATGGTGGCGATAATATTGGCCCCAGCGCGCTTGGAAATCTCTAGCACCACCGCAGGCTGGCCATCGATACGGGCAAACCCTTCGGGGTCTTTGTAGGTTGGCAAAATCCAGGCAACGTCGCCGAAGGTAACCACTTGGTCCTCTTCAACTTTCACCGGCATATCCATGACATCGTCTAGCGATTCGATAATGCCTGGCACTTTTAATGCTAACCGCCCCGCACCGGTATCTAGGCTGCCAGCAGCCACCAAGCGGTTATTGCGTGAGATTTGATTAAACAGCGCATCGAAATCTACGCCATAGCTCTCTAACACCAGTGGGTCGACAACGATTTCTAACAGGTCTTCACGCTCCCCAGCAATGTCCACCTCGAGGACATCGGCAATGCCCTCTATTTCCTCTTTTAAACGACGCGCAATGGTAACGCGCTCACGGGTATCCAGCTCACCGGAAATACCGATGCTCAGCACTGGAAACTCAGAGACGTTCACCTCCATTACCCGTGGTTCATCCGCCTCATTGGGCAGGCTGCTACGGGCGATATCGACCCGCTCGCGGACATCGGAAAGCGCGGTGTCGGGGTCAAATCCCGGATCAAACTCCAGCGTGACCGAGCCATGCCCCTCGCTAGACTGCGCGGTGAACTTACGCAGCCCTTCAATGCCTCTTAATTCCTGCTCCATCGGCCGAATCAGCAGGCGCTCACCATCTTCCGGGCTAACGCCTTCTAACGAAAGCGCGACATAGATAATCGGGATAGTGACGTCGGGATTCGCCTCTTTCGGAATGATCTGCCACGCGGTAATACCCGCTGTTAGCAGTCCTACCAGCAGTAACAGCGTGGTGCGGGTACGGAGAAGGGCGGCATTAATTAGCTGACGCATGACCACCTTCCTGGGTGGCCATCGGCACCGCTACCACGGTTTCTCCTGGGGTAACCAGCCCAGCCCCCAGAGTGATTAGCGTCACTGGGTCGGGCAGGCCAGTGACATAGGCACGCTCGGTATCTGCGCTGATCAGCTCAATAACCGTTTGGGCAACGCGATCCTCATCCACGATGTGCTTAACGGCCAACTGACCTTGTTCGTTCAAGCTGAACAGGGCTGGCGAAAGGGTATGTACCTGACGCGGGGGGAGTGTAATGGTGAATTCGGCACTGCCACCTGCTAAGCGCAGCCTTTCTGGGTTATCCAGTGTTACTTCAATATAAAAAGTACGGGTGGCTTCCTCAGCACGGTTGCTGATAAAGGAAACTTCTCCAGAAAGCGTGCTGCCGTTGAGCAGCCGAGCCGTGACCGGCAGGCCAACCGTGAGCTCGCCGATTTGCTGTTGGGCCACCCAGGCCGTGCCGGTTAAGCGTCGGTCGTCGATGAGGCGTGCCCACTCTTCGCCAGGCTGTAGTAAATCGCCAAGTTCTACGTGTACGCGATCCAGAACGCCTTCAAACGGGGCCGTGGGGCGCGTGTCCCTAAGCTGCTTTTCCAACTGGGCAACCTGAGCAGCGCTGGCGCTGAGCGCGCTTTGTCGACGTAGCAGATCCGGTTGAGATATCAGCTCGCGACGGCGTAAATTTTGTGCCCCTGCATACTCCGCCTCAGCCAGCGCCAGCTCGTCGCGTGCCTGCTGTAAGCGTTCGGCAAGCGCGTCGTTATCCAGTACCAGCAGCGTATCCCCCTGTTTGACCATCGCCCCTTGAGCGATGGGCCTTTCGATGACATAACCCGTGACATTCGAGCGCAACAGCGTTTCACGCTGAGCCGTTAGTTGGCCTTGAAATACCTGCTGGGGAACGTAAAGCGTGCTCTGCTGCGTCACGACTTCTACGCGGGTAGCAACGTCTTGCTCAGTGGCGTCTGAATCTGGGGGCGCGTTTTGGAAGCGTTGGAAATCGCCAACGGCCAACCATATCACCAGTGCCAGTACGAGTAGGCTGGCAAGCGCGTAAGAGTAGGGGATTCGTCGCATGGGGTGTTGATATCCGTATTAACCCAAAAAACACGTAACGTGAGTCAAGCTGAGAGGTAACTCATACTGAGAAATTAAGGTTTATCGACCGTGGTACCATAACCGTGACACCATAGCGCAACTGGCGTTCGGCAGCGAGTACCAAGCGGCGGCGTGAATGGGTAGTAGTCTCATGTCTGATTGAGTTTTTGCACATCTGGGCATACCATCTTGGCGTCTTGAGTTCTGTCGACCCACTCTCAGACGAGAACCCACACTAGGCGAACCATCAAGGAGCAGTGATGAAAGATCCAGTACGTATTGCGATTACCGGCGGTGCCGGCCAGATCAGTTACTCTCTTATTTTCCGTATCGCCGCTGGCGACATGCTGGGGCCGGATCAGCCAGTCATTCTCCAGCTGTTAGAAATTCCCCAAGCCATGGACGCATTAAACGGCGTTGTCATGGAAGTCAATGACTGTGCCTTCCCGCTGGTGCAGGACATCGTTGCCACCGACGACCCCAATGTTGCCTTCAAAGATGCTGATTTTGCCCTGCTGGTAGGCGCACGTCCGCGCGGACCAGGCATGGAGCGTAAGGACCTGCTGGAAGCCAACGCAGCGATCTTCTCTGTGCAAGGTAAAGCGCTGAACGATCACGCTAGCCGTGATGTGCGTGTGCTGGTTGTCGGTAACCCGGCTAACACCAATGCGTTGATTGCTTCTTGCAATGCGCCGGATCTCGACGCGGGTCAGTTCACTGCGATGACACGCCTGGACCACAACCGCGCGCTGACGCAGCTGGCTCAGAAAACGGGCAAGCACGTGTCTGATGTTGACAGCATGATCATCTGGGGCAACCACAGTGCGACCCAGTACCCGGATCTGGCGCAGTGCAAAGTAGATGGCAAAGCCGCCTTCGACCTGGTTGAGCGTGACTGGTACGAAAACGACTTTATTCCCACCGTTCAGCAGCGCGGCGCGGCGATCATCAAGGCTCGTGGTGCATCTTCTGCAGCCTCTGCAGCGTCTTCAGCTATCGACCACATGCGCGATTGGGCGCTGGGTTGCGATGGCATCGTCAGCATGGCAATCCCGTCTGACGGCAGCTACGGCATTGAAGAAGGCATCATTTACTCCTACCCGGTACGTTGCCAGGGTGGTAAGTATGAAATCGTTCAAGGTTTCGAACTGGACGCGTTCAGCAAAGAGAAAATGCAGGCCACCGAGAAAGAACTGCGTGAAGAGCGTGCGGCCGTTGAGCACCTGCTCGGCTAAGCACGCTGGCTGGCGTTCTTGAACTGTTCCAAAAACAGTTCTTAGAGCAATGCCCAGTAATACCAAACCCCGCAAGCTTAATGCTTGCGGGGTTTTTGTTGGGCGGCTCCGCCGTTCGCGGGTGCCTCATTTGCTCGTTCCTCGCAAGATTCGTTACCACGCGCTACGGTTTGCAACGTATTGAATTAACGGGTTTGTACTGTATTGAATTAAAAAGCTTGTAGCGCGGTGTAAGCGTCAGCGCACCCGCGGGGTAGTGCCACAAAGCGGCTCCGCCGTTCGCGGGTGCCTCATTTGCTCGTTCCT
>SKHS01000294.1 GCA_007116835.1 Halomonas sp. | reverse complement strand
GCTTGGCCTCATCGGGATCGCCGTTGGCGTGGCGGTGGGTATTCTGCTGGCGCTCACTATCTCTGATTTGATTGGTTGGTTTGAAAGTGCTCTCGGTATCCAGTTCCTCGACGCGGGGGTTTACTTCATCAGTGATTTGCCTTCGCGCCTGCACTGGGATGATGTGCGCGACATTGTGCTTGCTGCGTTTGGTCTAACTTTCCTTTCGACACTGTATCCCGCCTGGCGGGCCGCTCGGGTTCAGCCTGCCGATGTACTGCGCTATGAATAAGGATGCGATGATGACCTCAAGTACACCGCACGCGGCGGCCATTATGCTGGAATGTAATGGCTTAACACGTGTTTATAGCGAAGGGCCTCAAGATCTGACGGTCTTGGATCAGCTTGATTTGTATGTGCACGCAGGCGAGCGCGTTGCCATCGTAGGCAGTTCGGGGTCAGGTAAGACAACGCTTTTAAATCTGTTGGGTGGTCTTGACCGCCCAAGCTCGGGTAGCGTTGTGATTGCGGGAGAGCCGCTCTCTGGTCTGAATGAAGCGGCACTGGGGCGTTTTCGCAATCGCTATATTGGCTTTGTGTATCAGTTTCACCACTTGTTAGCGGAGTTCACTGCGGTCGAAAATGCTGCGCTGCCGCTGATTATTCGTGGACAGCCTAAAAAAGTGGCAGAACAGCGTGCTATGCAGCTACTAGAGCGGGTGGGAATGAAGGCGCGCGCTGATCATAAGCCAGGCGAATTATCAGGAGGTGAACGCCAGCGGGTGGCGATAGCCCGGGCGCTGGTGACTGACCCACGTCTTGTGCTGATGGACGAGCCAACGGGGAACCTTGATCAAGCAACGGCCAGTACTATTCTTGCATTGATGGACGAGTTGGCTAAAGAGAGTGCCTGCGCCTTTGTTATTGTCACCCACGATGTCAGCTTGGCGGCTCATCAGGATCGGGTGTTGAAGTTAGATGGTGGTCGGTTGATTGAGCAAGCAAGTGAATAGTTGCTGTTGCTAGCTAATTACGCTTAATCATCAAATTCTGATTCCATGCGAGCCCGGCGCTGCCGTCTTTTGAGGCGGCGGCGCTTCCAGTGGTGCGAAACATGCCAGCGCCAAATGAGGCGGATAGCAATATTCGCAACAATCGCTAACACAACGGCGCTAATCAATGATCCCAGTATTAATGCTGGCATAATGTCGTTCATCTGCTCAGCAATCCAGCGGGTTGAAATACGCGACGGTGCTTCCCTGACAGGTGTTTCTAGTAGGAAACTGCCAACCCGGTAATTAAAATAAAAAATAACCGGCATAGTGAGGGGGTTGGTAATCCATACAAGGCCTATCGAAAGCGCCAGGTTACAGCGGCTTAGGCGTGCTCCTAGTGCCGCTACCACCATCTGAAAGGGGATGGGTAACATGGCACAAAAAAGCCCTACGCTAAATGCATTGGCAACGCTTCGGCGTGTTAAAAGCCATAAACCGGGATCAGCAATAAGTGGCGCCATAAAGCGTAAAGAACGCTGGCGCCTTATGGTGTCTGGTTTTGGCATGTAACGCTGCAGAAAACGGCGCGGCATTTCAAATACTCTCATCCATGGTGCCGCCTATTATCCACATAGCTTAGTGCTTCGGCTATGGTGTAAGCGTGAATGATTCAGCTCCAAGGAGGGGGACATGCAACTGGGCGTGGCGCTACCCACTGCTTTAGCAGTCCTTGTTGGTACGCTAACTGCATGGTTGAGTGGGCCGGAAGGGTGGCTACAGCCATTGCTGCCCATAGTGCTCGTACTCGCGCTCTATGGAGTGGCTGGGCGTCCTACGCTATTAATTTGGCTGGTCATCGCTGGCTGGGCGTTTACCAATGTGCAGCAGGAATGGGGGCGGCGTTTGCCAGCTGGCTTGAGTGGTGAAGATGTCACTATTCAGGCCAAGGTAGAGGGTGTTCAGCGGGAGGCTGGCTCTTCACGCTTACGTTTAGCCGTTGAAACATGCCAAGCACCGGCGTCTTTACCCAGCTGCCGAGCACTTAAAAGCATACGAGTGAGTGCTTATGGTGATCGTGTCTATCGCGTGGGAGAGCGCTGGCAGATGACACTGCGATTGCGTCCTCCCCATGGTTTTGCAAACCCGAACACCTTTAATTTTGAGCAGTGGCTATGGCGTGAAGGGATTCATGCAACGGGCTATGTGCGACAAGCACCAGCCCCCTTGCGCCTTTCAGAAGCAACACCAACGCTTCGCCAGTTAGCCATCAATAAACTGTCTGCCCAGCCGCTGGAAGAGCGCACCAAGCGCTGGCTTGCGGCCCTTACTCTTGGTGCCAGTGAGCAGTTAAATCAAGACGACTGGGCGTTGCTTAATGCCACAGGAACCACCCATCTGGTAGTGATATCAGGGTTACATGTTGGGCTAGTAGCGTCCTTTATGTTGCTGCTGGCTCGCTTGGTGGCGAGGGTGTTGACGCCCACGTATTGGCGGCTCAGCGTTTGGCCATGGTGGTTAGCCGGGGCATCGGCCGTTGGCTATGCCATGTTAGCCGGTCTGGCACCGCCTGCCATGCGTGCGATGGTGATGACGCTGTTAGGCTTATGGGTGCTCAGTGGCCGCCACGCCCCAGGCCCTTGGCAGGCTTGGTGGTTAGCCCTTGGTTTGGTGCTGGTGGTTGACCCGCTTGCACTCTGGCGTCCAGGTTTTTGGCTCTCTTTCATTGCGGTAGGCTGGTTAATCATTATTTGGCAGGGGCGACCGCGTCCACAAGGGATAGCAGGTTGGTGCTGGGCGTTGTTTCGCTCGCAGCTACTGCTAGCGCCATTGATGGCAGCGGCGGTACTGTTAGCGTTTGGCAGAGTAGCCCCAGGAGCGCCGTTGGTGAACCTTATTGCGGTGCCTTGGGTTAGCTCTATCATGGTGCCCAGTGCTCTTTTAGGGTGGCTGCTGCTGCCAATACCAGGCATGGGAGTGTTGATATGGTGGTGCTTCGAGCTGGCGCTGCAGCTGTTTCACCATCTGTTAGTGGTCTCCGTGGAGTTGGCGCCGCTGATGCAGCCGCCGTCTATCCTGGTCATGCCGTTGGTGAGCGCACTATTGCTGCTATCACTGTGTTGGGGCATGCCTAG
>SKHS01000143.1 GCA_007116835.1 Halomonas sp. | reverse complement strand
TGGAAAGTCATACACGGTGGTGTTTACGATATTACCGATTATATTACCGAGCACCCCACCGATGAGGCGGTGATTCTGGAGTGGTGTGGGCGGGAGTCAACGGAAGGCTGGGACAATAAGCGACCTGGCGTTCCTCACAGCGCCCGCGCTGCCGCAGAGCTGGAGGAGTATCGTATAGGGCATTTAGAAAATGGTGAAATGGTGCCGACCGCTCGTGAGCCACAAGATCAAGAGCAAGCAGAGGGCGTTGATGCGCACGCTGACAATAATCAGTTATACCGTGCCCTGCTCGGATTGCCGCTAGACGGCGTGTATCGCGGCGTCTTCAGCGATGGCGGTGAAATGCAAGTGAATGTGCAATTCAGTGTGCGTGACGGCTCTATTGAAAGCCTTAGCTATCGCCACCTTGCTTATCGAGGAGACGATTACCGTCGCTTGGAAAGCGATAGCGCTCACTATCCTGTTTGGGTACAGCACCAGCAAATCGCGGAACGCTTGGAAGGTGAGCCGTTAACCGCGATTTTCCAACTTTATGAGCCTGAGCATTTAGTTGAAGATGTTGATGGTTATAGTGGTGCGACGTTACGAGGCAATAAAGTACTGTCGGCTATTCGCGACGGGTTAAACCGCGGCCTTTATAGCTGGCCCTAGGCCCTAATGTTGGTGTCATCAAGTTAAGCCATCGAGCCGTCACCTGTGGAAATGTAGAATATCTACGTCGCACGTTTATCTCGCCAGCTGGCCGCTAATCAGCAGCCATAGGGCGATTAACGCGAAGTGCCCAGGATACCAGGTAAGCCATAGACGGCGCGGCATAGCCAGTGCGACAGGCGGAACGCGTTGAGCCGCGCCTGCCGCCAGTATGAGTACCACCACGCAGGTGCCAACAGTAAACGACTTTGCCATATCTGACGCATTCATTTGACCAGCTATCCACAGCGCTGGAAACGCGGCTAGACCGGCCCATAGACGCGATTTCAGCGCGTCACGGGTTTCGTTTAACGCTTGCATGGCGAACATTAATAGCGGAATTAGTAGCAAGCCGTTATGGCCGTATTCCACCCAGAATCCCAGCAGGTACCACAAGGTGACGCCACCCCCCGCGCCGAGCAGTAGCCAGCCTAAGCTAAGGGTTTGCTGTTGGTAGTGCTGCCAGCCTTGACGCACCAACGCGCCGATGGCTAAACCACTGGCCAGCGTAAAGCAGACGTTGAGAATAAAGGCATCAGAAGCGCGGGGCATCATCATATAGGGGACTTGCGCTGCCAGGCCGATAATTAAAATACGCCATGCATAGCGCAGCGGGTTGCGGGTATTAAACAGCCCGTGCCAGGCCACCATGGCCGCAAATAACGGAAACGCGACACGGCCAATGGAAGAGCCAGCCCAACCTAACTCCCACCCCTCTGGCAGTACATAGCGAGTGAGGTGATCCACCGTCATGGTCAATAGCGCCAGCCATTGCCCCCAGGCTGTCCAGTGTGAAGAGGGACGTAACTTATGAGACGTGTCTGTCGCAGAGAATGCCTGTGCAGTGGTTTGTTCAGCCATAGTACTTCCTTGTGAGTTTGCTTACTGGGTTAGAGACCCGGATTGGCTGAGCAAGTTCGCTGCATGTTGATGCGTCTTCTGTAGAGCGCTTCAACCGCGTGTTGCAACCTCCTGTTGCCGATCGTAGATAGGGTTGCCTAACGCCCATACTTGATCAATCGCCCAGCGTTCTTCGGCTAGCACAATAAAATCGGCGTCTGTTCCTACCATCAGGCGACCTTTGCGGGGCAGTTTTAACGTATTGGCAGCGCTCGTTGATGCGCATCTTAATGCCTGCTCAACGCTGATATGGTGCTCATTGATACACTCTCCTAGCACCTCGAAGAGGCTGCTCAGTCTGCCAGGCTTAAGGCCCACAAAGCGGCGCTGTTCGTCAAATTCTGGCAGCGAGGCGTTGGCATCAGAGGAGAGGCTAATTTGGCTTGGGTCAATGCGTGCTTTCAGCGCTCTGGCGACGGCTTCTGATGCCGGCACTTCGCCGCCCGCTAATAATTCAGGTGTTGTGCTGGTGGTGAAGTCGATCAACCCGCCTTCACGAGCAAAGCGTAGGCCATCTTCAAATAACTCAGCGGTACGGTTGATATGGGTGGGGTAGAACTGTGAGAGCGGAATAGCGCTGTGCTTAGCAACCTCGCGCAGCGGTTCCAAGTGGGTGTCGGCATCACCCGTATGGATGAAAACAATCCCTGATTTTCCGGCTAACAGTCCGGCGGTACGCGCATCCGAGGCCAGTCGCGTTAGTTCTTGGGTTGTCGGTTGAGAACCGCGATGATCGCTAATAGCCACTTCGCCCACGCCAATAAACTCCGGAATATAGAGAATATCGCTGGCGATGGAGCCGGTGAGCGTGACTGGGGGAAGTTGATACGAGCCGGTGTAGGCGTAGGCGGTTAAGCCGCCAGCGGCGAGTTCGCGTGCTTTCCCAATTAAATTGGCCGGCGTGCGTGTCAGTGCATCGGTACCTAGGGCACCAATCAGTGTCGTGACGCCAGAGGCGCAGGCATCTTGCAGGCTGAGTTCTGCCGTTCGGTTGCCAAAACCACCTTCACCGCCGCCACCAATATAGTGCACCAGAGGGTCGACCAAGCCAGGAACGACCCGACGCCCTTCAAGATCGACGGTGGCAATGAATGGCCCTAAGTTCACCGCGTCCGAGGCATCTATTACCGCCGCAATTCGCTGATCAGCGATTAGCAGGTGGCATAACCCACGGGGTTCTGGCGTGAAAAGCTGGGCGTTTTTAACAAGAGTCAGCATGTGCTTCCCAGAGGAATCAGCAGGTGGTGAATATGCGCCGGCCAATGGCCGGCGCGGAGGTCGTGCTTATAAGCCGTACTTATAAGCGTACATCGTAGTTGAAGTAGCGGTTCATAATTTCATCGTAGGTGCCATCTTCTTTCAGAGCGCTTAAAGCGTCATTAAAGCGCTCCGCCAGGGCTTCATCGCGCGGACGAAAGGCAACGCCGACCCCTTTGCCAAAGATATGCTCTGGCTCTTTGATGAAGTCACTGATGCGCTGGAAGTCGCTTTCAGGGGTATCAATTTCAATTGCGGCCTCAGCAATTGGATAATCCATAAACG